>CAMDWF010000014.1 GCA_945878795.1 Synechococcus sp. UW140 | reverse complement strand
GAGGCCGGGGACAAGCGCATCCTGCTGGTGGACGGCGAGCCCCTCGGGGCGGTCAATCGCTTGCCGGTGGCCGGCGACTTCCGCAGCAACCTGGCCGTTGGTGGCGTTCCCCAGGCCTGCGACCTCAGCGAACGGGAGCGGCAGATTTGTAGCGAGCTCGCCCCTTGGTTGCGTCAGGAAGGTCTGTTTTTTGTTGGCATTGATGTAATCGATGGCCACCTCTCTGAAATCAATGTCACCAGCCCCACCGGTATTCGCGAAGTGGAGCGGTTGGCCGGTGTTCCCCTGGCCGATCTGGTGCTGGAACGCCTGCTGCAGGGTGCGGCCCCCCTGGCCGCCGTCTGACCCTTCAGCAGGGGGCCAGGTCGAGGCTGGGATCGCCCAGCAGGTGGAGTTGCTGCTGCAGAACCCCCAGTTTCAGGGCCACCTCCTGAAGTTCGCGTTCGGGTTGGGAGCCGCAAACCAGACCGGCCCCGGCCGTCAGTTCCAGTTGATCGCCGCGCAGGATGCCGCTGCGGATCGCCACCCGCAGGTCGGTATCCCCTTCACTGTCCAGCCAGCCGATGGGGGCGGCGTAATGGCCCCTCTCGAAGGGTTCCAGCGTGCGCAGCCAGGCCATCGCCTGCCGACGGGGCAGGCCCGCCACGGCGGGCGTCGGGTGCAGGGCTGCCGCCAGGGCCAGGGGGTGCTGCTCCCCCAGGCGGGCGGTGATCGGCGTATGCAGGTGCACCAACGCTCCATGGCGGGCGAGGCGCGGGTGGCGGGAGCGCCGGGGGTTCAGGCCCGCCGCCTGCAGCACTTCGGTGATCGTGTCCACCACCAGCTCGTGTTCATGGCGGTCCTTGATGGAGCGCAACAGGGCGGAGGCGTCTTCCCCCCGGGGGGCGGTGCCGGCGAGGCCGTCGCTGCGCAACTGTCCCTGCCGCACCGTCAGCAGGCGTTCGGGAGAGGCCCCCAGCAGGGCTTCGTTAGGGCCCCGCTGCCAGAGGAAACGGCAGCTGCCGCTCTGGCTGTGGCGCAGCTCGGCCAAGAGGGTCAGGGGGTCGGGGGCGGATTCCAGCTGTAGCTGTAGGCGGGCCGCCAGCACCAGCTTGCGCAGGTCGCCGCCCCGCACCAGTTCGAGGGCCTTCTCCAGGGCCTGCCGGTAGCCCACCTGCCAGGAGGGCTCGCTGGTCAGCGGTGCCGCCCGCAGCTTGGGGGCGCGGCCGGGGGGATCGCCTGCGGCGGCGCACGTTTCCAGTTGGCGGGCCTTCTCCCACAGTTCTTCGGCCAGCCCCCTGGGCGTGACGCCGCCCCCCAGTCCCCCCTGCAGCCGCAGCCAGCAACGGTGCCCCTGGCGACTCAGCTGCCAGCGGGGCAGCACCGCCTGCACCCCCGGGGCGCCGCCGCCCGGCAGCAGGGGGCTGGCGAAGAAGGCAAAGGCCAGCAGCAGCCGCGGCCTGGCCAGGGCCGGGCAGGGCAGGGGCCCGCTGGCCAGGCGGCTGAGGGTGAGGGCACTGAAGCGCTGGGCCAGCTCGAAGCGGCGCGGGCCGCTTAGGTCGAGGTGGTGGGCGCGACCGCTGGCCGCCAGGCAGAGGCCTGGACTGCCATCCCAGAGGAAGCGAAAGCCTTCGGCATCCTGCAGCTCGGGCAGCACCCGCAGGGGATCTACCGGGGCCAAGGGCATGGCCAGGCTGATCAGCCCGTCTTCGTCGTGATCCGCGGCCAGTCGGGTGGCCTCCGCGATCAGGTCGGAGAAGGACGCAGGAGCCTGCACCGGGGAACCTCGAAACCGGGGAGAAGGCTCGACAAATGTATGGGGCTTCGTCGGCTTCCAGACGGGTGATCGGCTTGGAAGGGCCCAGGTCGTCGCAAGCCGTTACGACCCGGGTGGGTGGTTATGGTTATGCAGGGGCCACACTTTTGCCAGGCAAGGCGGATAGGATGACAATTAAGTGCGTGGTTTGTTTGAAATTTACTAGAGTTTTCTGGCGAAGGGCCCCGCTTTGATGGCCTCTTATTCCCGCTGGACCCTCGTTGGCTACTGGTTGGGTCCTGTTTTCATCCTTATTAGTCACGTCGGTTGCCTGTTGCTGCTGGCCACCGGCCTCAGCCTGGGGGCCATGGCCTGGGCCCTGGGCCTTTATCTGATCCGCATGTTGGCCACCACGGCCATCTACCACCGGCTGCTGACCCACCGCTCTTACCACACCTCCCCCGCCCTGTTGCGCCTTGGGTGCGTTGTCGGTGCCAGTGCCGGCCAGATGGGGCCCAGTTGGTGGAAAGCCCACCACCTGGCCCACCACCGCAGTCCCGATGCGGCGGCGGACGCCCATTCGCCGTTCCAGCCCCACGCCGGTTTCAGGGGGTTCCTTTGGTCCCAGGGGGGCTGGTTGCTGTCACCCCAATTCCTGCCCCAGGCCCTGCCCGCCGATGTGGAAGCGGATCCCGTGCTGCGGGCCATCGACCGCTTCCACTTCGTGCCGCTGCTGCTGCTGGCCCTGCTGTCGTATCAGCTCGGTGGGCTGGCCTACCTGGGGGCCTTCTTTCTCAGTACCACCCTGCTGTTTCACGGGGTTCAAACGGTCAATTCCCTTAGCCACCTCTTCGGCAGCCAGCCCTTCCGCACCGCCGACAACAGTCGCAACAACGCCTTGGTGGCCTTCCTCACCCTCGGCGAGGGCTGGCACAACCTGCACCACGCCTTTCAGCATTCGGCCCGCCACGGCTTCAGTTTCCGCGGCGATCGCCTGGTGGGTCTGGTGGATCCCACCTTTGGCTTCATTCGCCTGCTGGAGGCCCTGGGCCTGGCCTGGAAAGTGAGTCTGCCCAGCGATCGCCAGCTTCAGCTGCGGCGCCTTTGCGGGGATTCTTCAGGGCCACCCCAGAAGTGATGCGGGGCTGATCCCCGTCCTGGCACGGGGGGGTTGGCGAGGGCTGCTCAAATGGTCCGGTTCCCGCCGTTGCCCACTTCCTTCATGTCGGATCCCAGGCCCGAGCGGCGGCGCCTCTGGAAGGCAGCCATCAAGTGGCCCATGTATGCCGTGGCGGTGATGCCGGTGCTGCTGGCGGCCGGCTGGCGCCGCAGCCAGGGGTTGCCGGTGAGCGGGTCCCAGCTGCTGGTGTTTCTGCTGGCGGCGGTGTTGCTGCTGGCCTGGGAAAATCTATCCAACGATGTCTTTGATGCCGACACCGGCGTGGATGCCAGCGGCAAGCCCCATTCCCTGGTCAATCTCACCGGCCGGCGCGATCGGGTGGCGGGCTGGGCCAACGCAGCCCTGCTGATGGGCCTGCTGTTGATGGGGCTGGTCGCCCTGCGCAGCACCCCGGCGGTCTTTGGCCTGGTGTTGCTGTGTTGCGGTTTGGGATACATCTACCAGGGACCGCCCTTCCGACTGGGCTACCGCGGCCTGGGGGAACCCCTCTGCTGGCTGGCTTTCGGCCCCTGTGCCACCGCCGCCGCCCTACTGGCCCTGGCCCCCCCTGCCCAAGCCAGCGCCCCTGGCGGCGGCGCCATCCCCTGGGGCACCGCCCTGCTGTTGGGCAGCGGTCCGGCCCTGGCCACCTGCCTGGTGCTGTTCTGTTCCCATTTCCATCAGGTGGCCGAGGATGCCTTCCATGGCAAACGCTCGCCGGTGGTGCGCCTGGGCACCGCCCGGGCCGCCGGCCTGGTGCCCTGGTTTGTGGCCGCCTCCCTGGGCTTGCAGTGGGCGCCGGTGCTGCTGGGGTGGTGGCCCCTTTCGGCCCTGCTGGGGGCCATCGGCCTGCCCCCCGCCCGCGCCCTGATCCAGTTGCTGGGCCAGGCCCATGACCAGCCCGAGCGCATCAGCGGCAGCAAGTTTCTGGCCCTGCGCTTCCAGGCCCTCAGCGGCCTGGGCTTGGCGGTGGGCCTGGCCCTGGCCCCCTGGCTGGCCCGGATCGGCGCCGCTGGTGCGGCTCCTTTGCAGGGGCCATGAGCGGCGCTGCCGGCGTCGATGATGGGCTGCTGCGTCTGAGCTGGCGCCCCTTTTCATTTGTACTGCCGACAGCCATGGTCACGGCCCATGGGGCCGTGAGCGAGCGATGCGGTTGGCTGCTGCGTCTGGAGAATGGCGAGGGCCGGGTGGGCTGGGGCGAGGCGGCGCCGTTGCTGCTGACCCCGAACTCCCGGGCCCTTCCCTGCCCTCTCACGGCGGCCGCCCTGGTGGCCTTGGGCCCCGTCCGCAGCTCTCAAGAACTGGAACGGCTGCTGCCGACCCTGCCTTTGGCGCTGGGCTTTGCCCTGGGCGCGGCCCTGGCCGAACTAGGGGGAAGGGTGGGCCCCGCCGCCGGCGGCTGGCGGCCGGCGCCCCCGGCGGCCTGGCTGTTGCCCGCCGGACAGGCGGCCCTGGCCGAAGTCGACCGGCTGCTGGCCAGCCAGGGCTGCCTGCGCCCTGGCCTGACCTTCAAGTGGAAGGTGGCCGCAGCCGGCGATGGGCTGGAGCGGGCTGTGCTGGAGGAGCTGCTGGACCGCCTGCGCCCGCCAGACCGGCTGCGAATCGATGCCAACGGCGGCTGGGACCGGCCCACCGCCGCCCGCTGGGCCGATCGGCTGGAGGGTGAGCCCCGGCTGGACTGGTTCGAGCAACCCCTGCCCCCCGAGGATGGCGAGGGTTTATCGGCCCTGGCCGCTCGCTTGCCCGTCGCCCTGGATGAATCCCTGCGGGCCGATCCCGGCCTGTGTCACCGCTGGCCGGGGTGGCAGGTGCGGCGGCCGGCCCTGGAGGGCGATCCCCGACAGCTGCTGGCCCAATTGCAGGCGGGGGTCCCCTGGCTGATGGTGAGCACCGCCCTGGAAACGGGGCTGGGTCGCCGCTGGATCGACCACCTGGCGGCCCTCCAGGCCGAAGGTCCCACCCCCACGGCCCCGGGGCTGGCGCCCGGTTGGACCCCCCAGGGCCCCCTGTTTGACGCTGATCCCGAGCGGGTGTGGGAGGCGGCGGCGCCATGAGGGGGCAGGCGCCCCTGGTACTGACGGCGGCCGGGTCGGCGGCCCCCCTGGCGCCCCGGATCCTCGCGGCCTGGGCGGAGGGCCGGCCGGTGGCCCTGGCCGCTCCCGGCGACCGGCATGAGCTGGAAGGGGCCCTGGGCGACGGCAGCGATTGGCCTGCACTGGGGGCGGCCGTTGTCCTGGGCAGTGGCGGTAGCAGTGGCCGGCGCCGCTGGTGCCTGCAACCCCTCCTCCATCTGGAGGCCTCGGCGGCGGCCACCGCCGCTTGTCTAGGGGCCCAGGGCCTGGATCCGGCCGCCTGCCTGCACCTCAATCCCTTGCCCCTGCATCACGTCAGCGGCCTGTTGCCCCTGGTGCGCACGCGCCAGTGGGGCGCCCAGCTGGGCCTGCTCCCCGCAGAGTGGATGCGCGATCCTGACCTGCTGGCCCAGGCAGCGCCTCTCCCCGCCGATCGTCCGGTGGTGTTGTCGCTGGTGCCCACCCAATTGACCCGCCTGATGGCCACGGCGGCGGGCGTGGATTGGCTGCGCCGCTGCGCCGTGATCTGGGTGGGGGGCGCGGCCCTGGCGCCGGCTTTGGCGACCCGGGCGCGGCAGCTGGGACTACGGCTTTCCCCTTGCTATGGCGCCACCGAAACCGCCGCCATGGTGTGCGCCCTGGCACCCGACCGCTTCCTGGCCGGCGAATCCGGCTGTGGGCCGGCCCTGGCCGATGTGGCCCTGCGCCTGGATGGGGAGGCGGGGGCGGTGGAGGTGCGCACGGCGCGGCTCGCTTGCGGCTGGCTGGAGGCCGGTCGGCTGATCTCCCTGGCGCCAGGCGCTGGGGGTTGGTGGCGTAGCGGCGATGCCGGCCGCCTGGACCCCGGTGGTTTGACCGTGCTGGGTCGCCTGGATGGGGCCCTGCAGAGCGGCGCTGAAACGGTGTTCCCTGAGGAGTTGGAGGGGCGGTTGGCCGCGGCGGCCCAGGGGCGCGGCTTGCCCCTGGAGGCCGTGTTGCTGCTGGGGCAGCCGGAAGCGGAGTGGGGCGAGCGTTTGCTGGCCCTGGTGCGCCCCCAGCCGGGGGCCGATGGCGCCGCCCTGATCACCGCCTTGCAACAGCTCACGGCCCCCTGGCGGCCGGCGGATCGCCCCCGCCGCTGGCACCTCTGCACCGAACTGGCCCCCAATGCCGCCGGCAAGTGGGAGCGCTCGCGTTGGCGGCGCTGGATATCCGAGGCATGAGGGACGGCCCCCTAAGTCAACAAAGTTGTCGTTTGAGTGGGGGATCGGTCCGGATATTGGCTGGGATGGGGTTAATTTGGCGCGGTACCAAGGTTGATAGGGGTCCCTGCGGGTCTTGTCTATAAATGGCGCTGCAGGGTGAATTAATTTACGTTTTTTAGCCATTTTGCAGAATTCCATTAATGGGTAATTCATTGGTTCTGTCTTCTGGCCCCGCGGGCGATCTGCAGGCTTTTCGGTCCCTGCCCAGCGCGGGGCTTGCCTCCCATTCACTTTCCTACAAAAGCACCCGCCTGATGGCCCGTGCCGTTAATGGGATGCAGATGGCCCTAGCCGAGGCCTACGTCAATGGGGCCGAAATCCCCGATTCTTTGTATCGGGCCATGCTCCATGGCACGATGCCGACCCTGTTTCGGAATTTTCCTGGCCTGCTGGCTCCCTATGAATGGGTTTTGACGGAGTCAGATCGCCTGGCGGAGTCTTCCAGAGAACTGATGAAGATTCAGTATGACCTGCCCCAGACGATGCTAAATAAGATGCTGGGGGATTGGGAGCCGATTTATCCCAAGTACAGCATGGGGCTTTGGGAAAATGGGGCCAATGATCTGGAGGAGTCGCAAAAACAAATGATTGACCAGCTGATTGAGAGGCTTGGTATTGAGGATGGTGATCACATTCTTGATTTTGGCTGTGGTTGGGGTTGCGTGCCCAATTACATCATGAGCAAGTTTGCCAATGTTCGCTTTACGGGCGTCAACCTCAGCCACCAGCAATGCACCTATATGCGCGCCAAGATGAACGATCCCCGCAGCCAGCTCAGCTCGGGAAGATTCACTTTGCTAGAAGGGGACCTAAATGATATTGAGTTTACGGAGAAATTCGATAAGATCGTTTCCGTGGGTGTTTTTTGCCATGTGGGCAACCTGACCCAGTCCCTGCAGAAGTTGGCCTCCCTCCTCAAGCCCAAGGGTCGGGCTTTGATCCATATCATCACGGTAAGAATCCCTAATAACATGTCATCAGGGTTTACCCATAAGTATATCTTCCCCCATGGCAGGTATTGGAACCATGACGCCATCCCGAGCCATAGCCGTGACCTGAAAACCGTGAAGCGCTGGTATATCAATGGCATGAATTACCACCAGACCCTCACGGAATGGCTGCATCGCTTTGATGCCAATCAAAGTGAGTTCCAGGGCCTTGATTATGGAATGGATTATGCCCGTTTTCGGCGCATCTGGCGTTTTTATCTGCTGCTGCTTGGCACGATCTTTGCCACCTGTGATGGTGAGTACAACGGCAATGGCCAGTACCTTCTGACCCATGCCGATGCGTCCGGCCTGGGCTAAGCGGGTGGGCGGCTGCAGCCAGGCGGCCAAGGGCCAGATCGACAGCGCTGTCACCCTTTCCCGGTGCAGCTTGTGTTGTTTTGATCCCTACTCATGACTGTTGTTCTGGGGCGTTCTTCGCTGACGTCCTTGCCTTCAAAGCGGCCGTACCCCGGCGCCCAGGCTGGCCGCCTCCAGCCAGCGCTGGATCGCTTCTGGCAGGGGGCAGCGTTGGCGGCTCGTGGCATTGATGGCCAGGTGGCGTGTCAGGCCCCGGGCCACCGCCTCGCCAGCGAGATCGAAGCGGTAGGCCACCTCAAAGCCGCTGGGATCCAGCCGTGTCGGTGTCAGCGCGACACCCAGTTCATCCCCCACCACCAGGGGGCGGCGGTAGTCGGCGCGGCAATGCACTATCGGCAGGGCCACCTCTGGCCTGTGCTGGGGGCTGGGAAACAGGGCAGCGGCGGCGATGCCAAAGCCTTGCAGGCTTTCTTCGTAGGCCTCGTGACACCAGCGCAATAGCTGGTGGAAGTGCATCACACCGGCGGCATCGGTGTCGCCGAAGCGCACCGTGCGCTGGAGTTGCAGCCAGGGACAGGCAGCGGAGAGGGGGGGCGGCATGGGGGCTGGGGCACCAAAGCGGCGGCCAGGGGATCGGCTGAGTCTGCAGCTGATCGTGGGCAGGGACAAAACTTGCCGAAACCTGGGGGGATGGGGAACCGGTGAGGGCTGAGGGCAGCAGGCCTCAACGATCCACCGACCCCATGATCACGTCGATGGAACCGAGGATGGCCATGATGTCGGCTACCTTGGCCCCCTTGAGGATGTGGGGCAGGATCTGGAGATTGTTGAGGTCGGCGGCGCGGATTTTGAAGCGCCAGGGGGTGACATCGTCGTTGCCCTGGATGAACACACCGATTTCGCCCTTGCCGGATTCGAGACGGGTGTAGAGCTCGCCGCTGGGAATCTTGAAGGTGGGGGCTACTTTTTTGGCCACATATTGATAGTCGAAACCGTAGGCGTCGCTGCTTTTGCCTTCGCTGATGCGGCGGGCCTCCAGGTTTTCGGTGGGTCCGCCAGGAATCATGCGGATCGCCTGGCGCAGGATTTTGAGCGATTGGCGCATCTCCTCAACGCGCACCCGGTAGCGGGCGAAGCAGTCGCCTTCTTTTTCCCAGGCAACGGCCCATTCGAAGTCGTCGTAGCACTCGTAGTGATCAGCCTTGCGCAGGTCCCAGGGGACGCCCGAGGCCCGCAGCATCGGTCCGGAAAGGCTCCAGTTGATCGCTTGGTCGCGGCTGACGACGCCAAGACCCTCAATGCGGCGGCGGAAGATGGGGTTATTGGTGATTAGTTTTTCGTATTCATCGATTTTGGGGCCAAACCAGTTGCAGAAGTCTTCGCATTTCTCCAGCCAGCCGTAGGGCAGATCGACTGCCACACCACCGATACGGAAGTAATTGTTGTTGATCAGCCGTTGGCCGGTGGCCGCTTCCCAGAGGTCGTAGATCATCTCCCGTTCGCGGAAGATATAGAAGAAAGGCGTCTGGGCCCCCACATCCGCCAGAAATGGGCCCAGCCACAGCAAATGGTTGGCGATGCGGTTCAGCTCCAGCATCAACACGCGGATGTAGCTGGCCCGGCGCGGCACCTGGATATTGGCCAGCCGCTCGGGGGCATTGACCACGATGGCCTCATAGAACATGCCGGCCGCGTAGTCCATGCGGCTCACGTAGGGCACGTACATGATGCTGGTGCGGTTTTCGGCGATCTTCTCCATGCCGCGATGGAGATAGCCGATCACCGGCTCGCAGTCCACCACATCCTCGCCATCGAGGGTCACCACCAGCCGCAGCACCCCGTGCATCGAGGGGTGATGGGGCCCGAAGTTGACCACCATCGGCTCCGTGCGCGTTTCCAGCTGGGTCATGGGAAGGCGGAGGCCAAGGCTGGCGAGGATTCTAAGGAGCCCGCGGCGCAAATCTGGTGGTCGGCAGCGGGCGAGTGATCAGCGGCCAGGGGCCAGGGGCCAGGGGCCCTAGGTGCTGGCCCAGAGGTTCTGCACCACGGCGGCACCCACATTCAGGCCGACACCAAAGGAATCCTCACAGGCCTCGCGGATGTGCAAGCCGCCATAGACGCGGCTGATCGCATCCTCCAGGCCGGCCTCGTAGAAGCTATTGCGCTCTACTCCCCCCTCATCGATGAAACCGACAAAGCTGCGCACCACGCCGGGGAGTTCCTGCGATGTGGCGTCAAAGGTGAGATTGTCACCAAAGAAATGGCTCATGACGCTGGCAAAGGTGCCCCCCATGACTGAGTGGCCGGAAAGGAAATCAGGGAAGGGTGGCGACTGGACGCCATTGATGGAGGACAGCAAGGACTGCCAGTTTGGGTCTCGGACGGTGAGGGCGGAACCATCCGTATCGGAGAAGCTGCCGGTGATCAGGTCCCAGGGGCGGGGCTGAACGTTCTCGTATTTCTCTTTCCAGGCGCAAATCACGGCATCGGCCATGGAGAGGCTGAGGCTGGCGATCAGCTTGGCGTTGGTGAGCATGGAGGTCGCCTGGTCGAGCGCCACATCCACGGCGATCTCGAGAAGCTGGCCGTAGGGCCGGAACGTGTCGGTCCTGTCGTAGGCCCAGAAAAGGGCGATTTCCGTCTGATCGGGGCTGCGCTCCAGTGTGGTTTGGGCGGTGTTTGCCAAGCCGCCGTAGAGACGCACTTCGTTCAACTGCTGGGCATAGAGGTCGAGGTCCACATCGGGCCGGCATTGCAGACCGTCGGAGCGATAGGCATCGGTACTGCTGATCACCCAGGGGGTCACCGATCCCCAGTTGGGCCCCACAGCCGCCCCCGCGGTGGGCCCTGACGGGGCCGGCGTCCAGACATATCCCGGCAGGCCGCCGCTGGGGGGCGTGTAGGGGGTGGTGTTGGCCGAGCCGTCGTTGGCTCGGAGGCCACGGATCTGGTCGGCGATGCCGGCGCCGAAGTCCAGGCCCGCCTGAATGCTCTCCGCCGACCCCGTGAGGGAGCCGAGGCTGGAGGCGTATTGCTGCTGGATCAAGCTGCTCTCACCTGGCAGTTCGAGCGAGAGAATCCTCTGAGCCGCACCCACCAAGGCCGCGTTCATGTTGGTGCCCGCTGGGGCGCTCTGGTCGATTCGGTAGAAATCCACCTGATCGCCGAAGGCGGCCACGGTGTCCAGCATCGCCGTGGAGAGCATGGCCAGCAGGCGGGTGCCGGTGGTGGGGGGCACACCAGGCTTGCCATTGCTGCCCGCGGATTGGATCGCGTTCAGGGCACATTGGGTCCAGATGAGGATCGGGTCAGACCCCGGCGGCACAAGAGGCGGGGTGGGATTGAGGGTATCGATGCTGACCGAATCGATGCCGGCGCTGCCGGTGTTCCCGGAGCTATCGGTGTAGGAGCCCGCCGTGATCGAAACCGTACCCGTGGTGGCGCTGCCGTCTTGAGCGGTGAAAAGGGCGGAATAGTAGTTGCCGAATCCAGTGAAGCCGCTGAGGCTGCCGTTGCTGATGCTTACATCTTGGGCGCTGAACCCCAAGACGTTTTCACTAAAGGAGAAGGTGACCAGGGAGCTTTTGGCCGTGTCATTGATGGCGGGCGATACGAAGCTGATGGCGACCGCGGGATTGATGGTGTCTACCTGCAGCGTGGGGGATGCGGCTCCCGCCCCCCCGTTGTCGAAAATGTCGTTCCAGGAGCCATTGGCGATGGCGATCGAGACGGTGCCTTGGCTGTTGGCCGTGGGCGTGAAGATGGCGCTATAAGTGCTACCGGAGCCGCTGAGGTTTGCGAGGCTGCCGCCGGAGACGGTGACATCGCCGCTGCTGAAGGAGGTGCCGGGATTGCGGTTGAAGGCAAAGGTAACCAGGGCGGACTCTCCATTTATGATCGAAGCATCATTGCTGCTAATAGCGACGCTATTGGCGATGCCGGTGAGGTTGGTGGCAGTGAAGTTGCGAAAGAAGCCGGCCGTCTGATTGGTGCTGAGAGAGCGAATGTCGCCGAAGCCGGCCCTGTCGAATCCATTTACGCTTGTATACGTGACTGTGACGGTGTCCGTGGCGAGGATTGGCGAGGCCAGGGAGAGGCGAATGGTGGTGCCGCCGCCGCGGAGCACTGCGGGGCCCGTGATGCTGCGGCGCACCCCGTTGACGGCCACCTGAAAGCGGCTGAAGCTGGGGAGGACGCCGTTGAGAATTTCGCTATAGCGCAGGGCAAGATTGTTGCCGTCGACAGCCAGCTCAACAAGGCTTGGGATCGGCATGGATTTTGGGAATGTCGTGAATCGGCAATACTTTATAAGTGCAAATCAGGCTTGAGATGTCACGACAAAAATCTTAACTATTCCTGACCTTACCGTAAGCATTTACTGTTTTGTATAGGGGGGGTTAAGCTGTTTTGGCGGCCCTGCCGACGACTGGCTCCGCGCATTCGCTTCGCCAGTCTCCAGGCGATAGCTACGCCAGCCAGGGGCAGGGGAGCAGGGACGGGAACAGCCTCGATCTTGAGCTCGAGGCTGTCAGCGTTCCCATTCGTGACCCAGCTCCAGGAGAAAAGCCCGGGGCTCAGACCGAGCTCGGCCAGTGTGTAATCAATGAAGCGGCTGGTGCCTTTAAGCGGATCGCCACTATTATAGTTTAGAGGCAGTACCAGCAGGCTTTGCCCCATCTGGTTGTCGGCGACCATTCCGAAGAAATCATCCTCGCCGCTGTCGGGGTTTGCCCTGATGTTGATATCATTGCCGAAGGAACTGGGACCCAGGAGCCCGCTCCATTTGTAGACATCAACTGGGGGAACAGGAGTAGTTCCGCCCGAGAAAGCAGCGGGGCCCGCATAGATTTGAGAGTCAGTGAGAACGTTCGTATAATCGTTAACTCGATCTGGAGCGGGTAGGCTTTCGGTATTGGCCGAGCCGCTGCCGCTGACCACCACATCGTTGCCAACCTGCTTGACGGTGAGCACAATAGCTGAATGTGCCGCGATAAAAGGCCAGAAGATAACAACTAGCCCAAGAAAAGCTAGGTGGCGGCAGTGGCTGGAGGCAGTCAAAGTTCACTTTTCTCAACTTAGCCGAACCATAAAGGAATCATGAAGAAAATGGCAAATGATTAGATTTTCTCATACATTTTACCTCATTGATAAAAGCTTGCTGGGTTGCTTGAGGCCTGGGCGGCTGGCCCCCCCTCTCTCTCTTGGGCGCTCTCCCGGCCAGTTCCGCTTAGGAATGGGCCATGGATGCCTTCGCCCATCTCCCCGTTCTCGCCACCGAGGTGCTGGCCGCCTTCGCCGCATTGGCGCTCCCACCAGCCGGGGAAGCGCCCCTGCTGATCGATGCCACCCTGGGCGGCGGCGGCCACAGCGCCCTGCTGCTGGAGGCCCATCCCGACTGGAAGCTGCTCGGCCTCGACCAGGACCCCGGCGCCCGGGCCGCCGCGGCCGAGCGGCTGGCCCCTTTTGGGGGCCGGGTGCGGATCGAGGCCGCCAATTTCGGCGCCTGGACACCGCCGGCGGACCGGCGCGCTGTGGCGGTGCTGGCGGATCTGGGGGTGAGCAGCCCCCAGCTGGATCGGGCCGAGCGGGGCTTCAGCTTCCGCGCCGAGGGCCCGATCGACATGCGCATGAATCCCGAGGCGGGCGAAACCGCTGCCCAGCTACTCGATCGGCTGGAGGAAGGGGCCCTGGCGGACCTGTTGTTTCACAACGGTGATGAGCGCCTGTCGCGGCGGATCGCCCGGCGGTTGGTGGCCGAACGGGAGGCGAAGCCCTGGGGTGAGCGCAGCACCAGCGAGCTGGCCTATGCCGTGGCCGGTTGCTATCCGCCCAAGGCCCGCCGCGGCCGCATCCACCCGGCCACCCGCAGCTTCCAGGCGTTGCGCATCGCCGTCAACGATGAGCTGGGGGCGCTGGAGCGCTTGCTGCAGCGGGCGCCGGATTGGCTGCTGCCTGGCGGGGTGCTGGCCATCATCAGTTTCCATTCCCTCGAAGATCGGTTGGTCAAGCAGGCCGTCCTTGCCGATGCAAGGCTCGAACGCATCACCCGGCGACCGCTGGTGGCCGATCCGGCCGAAGCGGAGGCCAACCCCCGCAGCCGCTCGGCCAAGCTGAGGCTGGCCCGCCGCCTGCCATGACCTTCCAAAGGGCCGTGCAGCTGAGCATCTGCTGAACCCGGGGGCCTGAGGATCCTTTGCGCCTCCCGCGGCATCGGCCTGGCGACAGCATGCTCGCTGGCGCAGCGTTACTTCAGGATCGTGATCACCGCGCGGCAGGAGTCGGATCTGGCCAGGGCGGTCGCCGATCTTCGTGCGCTGCATCCCGGCGTCAGCTCCTTCGCCGGTGACTGCTCCGATCCCGGCGTGGTGAACGACCTGATCCGCTCGATCCAGCGGGATTTCGGTCGCCTGGATGTGGTGGTGAACAATGCAGGAGGAAGCCATCACGGACGTCCGCTGGAAACGGTGTCCGACGAGGATTGGGAACGAACGCTGGGCCAGAACCTCATGGCCGCCGCACGGGTCAGCAGCGCGGCTCTGCCGTTGCTGAAACGAAGCCCGGGCGGATCGATCGTCAATGTGGCGTCCCTGGCCGGTCGTCAGCATTCGCTGGTGGCTTCCTGCGATTACGCCGCTGCCAAGGCCGGCCTGATCGGCCTCACGCGGCAACTGGCATTGGAATTGGCACCCTGGCAGATCCGGGTCAACGCAGTCGCGCCTGGTCTGACCTCCACAGCACGCGTGGAGGCTCGCTGGCAGCAGCTCCCGGCCGAGGATCGGGAACGACGTCTTGATCGGATTCCCCTGGGACGACCCGGCACTCCCGAGGAGATCGCCGCCGCGATCGTGTTTCTGGCCTCCGATGAGGCGAGTTACATCACCGGCGCCACGCTGGATGTGAACGGTGGGGCCTTCATGGGATGAGACTCACCGTTGCCGACCACCTGGCCCGCTGCCTGGTTGTGCGTGGTTTCCGTCGCTGTTTCGGCTATCTGGGCTACCACGTCGAACCGTTGCCCCAGGCCCTGCTCAACGGCGGTCTTGAGGTGGTGATCGCCGCGTCCGAAACCGGAGCGGGCTTCATGGCCCAGGGGTGGTCCCTGGCCAGCGGTCGGGCATGCCTGGTGTTCTGCGCGGGTGGTCCAGGCCTGGCGATGCTGATCCCGGCCCTGCAGGCAGCCCGGGCGGAGGGTTTCCCGCTGCTGGCGATCATCGGATCTCGCGAGAGCATCACTCCCGCCAACTCGCGTACATCACCACCACTTCCGGCTCCACGGGAAGGCCCAAGGGGGTGCTGATCGAGCATCGCGGCATCCTGCGGCTGCTGGATCCCATCAATCCCTATGCGGTCAGCAGCGGTGATCGGCTGCTGCAGCTGGCGCCGCTCGCGTTCGACGCGGCCACCTTCGAGATCTGGGGGTCCTTGCTCAAAGGCGCCACCCTGGTGCTGGCGCCACCAGGGCAGCTGACGCTGCAGGAGCTGGCCGCCTTGCTGAGGCAGCAGCGCGTCTCCACCCTCTGGCTCACCGCCGGGCTGTTCCAGGCCATGGTCGAGGAACAGCCTGATGCCCTGGCGGCGTACGCCAGATCCTTGCCGGTGGGGATGTGCTGGCGCCCGGCGCAGTGCAACGGCTCTTGGATCAGCTCCCGCCGGGTCACCGGCTGGTCAATGGTTACGGCCCCACCGAAAACACCACCTTCACCTGCTGCCATCCCCTGATCGCCGGCACATCGGTGGATCCGGCCGGGGTACCGATCGGGAGGCCCATCGCTGGCACCCTTGTGCGGGTGCTGGATCCCGATGGCCATCCCTGCCCGATCGGTGTGCCCGGTGAGCTTCATATCGGCGGAGCCGGGCTGGCCCGCGGCTATCTCCACAACCCCGAACTTACCGCCGCGATGTTCATTGCCGATCCCTTCTCAACCGACCCCACCGCTCGCCTGTACCGATCCGGCGATCTCGTTTCCTGGAATCCCGACGGCAGCCTGGCGTTCCACGGCCGCCTCGATCAGCAGATCAAGCTGCGCGGCTTCCGGATCGAACCCGCTGAGATCGAGATCCATCTGCTGGCCCATCCCGGAGTGGCCCAGGCCGCCGTGGTGCTGCGCCACGACGATCCGGCCAACCCGCGGCTGATCGCCTACTGGGTGCAGCAGATAGCTTCTTCATCAGCTCAAGCGCTATGGGCGCCAGCACTGTCCGCGGCTGCTCCTGCCGTGGAGGAACTGCGTCAATTCCTCGCCGAGCGCCTGCCCGACGTCATGGTGCCCTCGGCGTTCGTGGCGCTCAAGGCGCTGCCGCTGACGGCCAATGGCAAGCTCAATCGCCAAGCCCTGCCCGCTCCCTCCTTCGCGGCGGACCAGGAGCAGCGGCTTGAACCCTCCACCC
>CAMDWF010000013.1 GCA_945878795.1 Synechococcus sp. UW140 | reverse complement strand
TGCGAACTCGTGGACATCCGCTGTCCCCGCTTCAATGACGGCATCGCCACCTACTACGTCATCGCCCCTTCGGAGGCCTCCGCCAACCTGGCCCGTTACGACGGGGTCAAATACGGCCACCGGAGCCGCGACGAAGCGGCAGCCGAAAGCCTGGCGATGATGACGGCCCGCAGCCGAGCCGAGGGTTTCGGCGATGAAGTGCAACGCCGGATCCTGATTGGCACCTACGCCCTCTCGGCGGGCTATGTGGATGCCTACTACCGCAAGGCCCAGCAGGTCCGCACCCTGATCCGCCAAGACTTCGAGCGGGCCTTCACCCAGGTGGACCTGCTGCTCAGCCCAACGGCACCAACAACCGCCTTTGGCTTCGGCGCCCACCATGACGATCCCCTGGCCATGTATCTGGCCGACCTGCTCACCATCCCCGCCAACATGGCCGGGCTACCGGCCATCAGTGTGCCCTGCGGCTTCGACAACCAGGGCCTGCCCATTGGCTTGCAATTGATCGGGGGCGTGTTGCAGGAACCTACGCTGTTGCGCCTCGCCCATCACTACGAAGCAGCGGCCCAGGTGCGAAGCCACCAACCCGGAGCGGCCCTGGTGGGGGATGCGATCGGTTGAACGCTCCAACCATGCCCATGACCAATCTCTGAAGACACCAGATCTGGTGTGCGATGAACAACGAGGGCCAGGGTGGACGCTGAATGTTGGGTAGGGCCTTAGCCTGAAGCCCACCGCCAACCCCCCGCGCCTTGGCCTTCGTCCCCCTCCATAACCACAGCGACTACAGCCTGCTGGACGGCGCTTCCCAGTTGCCGGCGATGGTGGAGAGGGCGGTAGAGCTGGGCATGCCGGCACTTGCGCTCACGGACCACGGCGTCATGTACGGCGCCATCGAATTGCTGAAACTGTGCACCAAGGCCGGCATCAAGCCGATCATCGGCAATGAGATGTATGTGATCAACGGCTCAATCGCGGATCCCCAACCGAAAAAAGAACGGCGCTATCACCTTGTGGTGCTGGCCAAGAACGTCACGGGCTACCGCAATCTGGTCAAACTCACCAGCATCAGCCACCTGCAGGGCATGCGGGGCCGGGGGATTTTCTCACGGGCCTGCATCGACAAAAAACTGCTGCAGCAATACAGCGAGGGGTTGATCGTCGCCACCGCCTGCCTGGGGGGTGAGATCCCCCAGGCGATCCTGCAGGGTCGACCCGAGGTGGCAAGGGAGGTGGCCCGCTGGTACCAAAGCGTCTTTGGCGACGACTTTTACCTGGAAATTCAGGATCACGGCGGACTCGAAGATCGACTCGTCAATGTCGAGATGGCACGCATAAGCGCCGAACTGGGGATCGAGCTGATCGCCACCAACGACGCCCATTACCTCAGCGCCGGTGATGTCGAGGCCCATGACGCCCTGCTGTGCGTCCTCACCGGCAAGCTGATCAGCGATGAAAAACGCCTGCGCTATACGGGCACCGAATACATCAAGAGCGAAGCCGAAATGGCCAAGCTCTTCGCCGACCACCTCGAAGCCGAAGTGATCAGCACCGCCATCGCCAACACGCTCCGGGTCGCCGACAAGGTGGAGGCATACGACATTTTGGGCCGCTATCAAATGCCCAACTTCCCCATCCCCGAAGGCCATACGGCCGTGAGCTATCTCAGCTACGTGGCCGAGGAGGGGCTACGGCAGCGCCTGGGGCTGGACGCCACTGCGCCCATTGAACCGCAATACGGTGAACGTCTGCAATTTGAGCTGCAGGTGATGGAGCAGATGGGCTTTCCCACCTACTTTCTGGTGGTGTGGGATTACATCCGCTTTGCCCGGCAGCAGGGGATACCGGTGGGTCCGGGGCGGGGTTCGGCGGCGGGGTCGGTGGTCGCCTGGGCCCTGGGGATCACGGCCATTGATCCGGTGCAGCACGGCCTGCTGTTCGAGCGCTTCCTGAACCCGGAACGCAAGTCGATGCCTGATATCGACACCGACTTCTGCATCGCCCGCCGTGGCGAGGTCATCGACTACGTGACCAAACGCTACGGCGAAGACAAAGTCGCCCAGATCATCACCTTCAACCGCATGACCTCCAAGGCGGTGCTCAAGGATGTCGCCCGGGTCCTCGACATTCCCTATGGCGAAGCCGATCGCCTGGCGAAATTGATCCCCGTGGCCCGGGGCAAGCCAGCCAAACTGGCCGAAATGATCGGCCCCGATTCCCCTAACGCCGACTTTCGCCAGAAATACGAAAACGACGAAAAGGTGCGCCACTGGATCGACCTGGCCATGCGCATCGAGGGGACCAACAAAACCTTCGGCGTCCATGCCGCTGGGGTCGTGATCGCCGCCGAACCGCTTGATGAACTGGTGCCGCTGCAGCGCAATAACGACGGCCAGGTCATCACCCAGTACTACATGGAAGATGTGGAGGCGATGGGGCTGCTGAAGATGGACTTCCTCGGTCTCAAGAACCTGACCATGATCGAAAAAACGATCGAACTGGTCAGCCAATCCGGTGGCGAACGGATCGATCCCGACCGGTTACCACCCCAGGATGGGGCCACATTTGCTTTGCTGGCCCGCGGTGATCTGGAGGGCATTTTCCAACTGGAATCCAGCGGCATGCGCCAGATCGTGCGGGACCTCAAACCCTCATCGCTTGAAGATATTTCTTCCATTCTTGCCCTTTATCGACCCGGCCCCCTGGATGCGGGCCTGATTCCCAAATTCATCAACCGCAAGCATGGCCGTGAAGCCATTGAAGTGGCCCACGTCAAACTCAAACCGATCCTGGCGGAAACCTACGGGATCATGGTTTATCAGGAGCAGATCATGCGCATTGCCCAGGATCTGGCGGGCTATTCGCTAGGTGAGGCCGATCTGCTGCGGCGGGCGATGGGCAAAAAGAAGAAAAGCGAGATGGAAAAACACCAGGACCTCTTCGTCAAAGGCGCCACTGAACGGGGGGTTGATGGGGCCGTGGCCGAAGCCCTGTTTGAGCAGATGGTGCTGTTCGCCGAATACTGCTTCAACAAAAGTCACTCCACCGCCTATGGCGCTGTGACCTATCAAACGGCCTATCTCAAGGCCCACTATCCCGTCGCCTACATGGCGGCCCTGTTGACGGTGAATGCGGGGGCCAGCGACAAGGTGCAGCGCTATATCGCCAACTGCCAGGCCATGGGCATCGAAGTGATGCCCCCTGATATCAATGCCTCCGGCATCGACTTCACGCCCAAAGGCGAACGCATCCTGTTTGGACTGTCCGCCATCCGCAACCTGGGTGAAGGGGCCATCCGCCAATTGATTGAGGCCCGTCGCCTGGAGGGCCCCTTCGCCAGCTTGGGCGATCTCTGCGACCGGCTGCCCTCCCAACAGCTCAACCGCCGCGCCCTCGAATCCCTCATCCACTGCGGTGCTCTCGACGCCCTCCAGGCCAACGCCAACCGGGCCCAGCTGATGGCCGACCTCGACCTGGTGCTGGAGTGGGCGAACAGCCGCGCCCGCGACCGCGCCAGCGGCCAGGGCAGCCTGCTGGACCTATTGGGGGTGGGTGGCGCCCAAACCCCTGGAGGAAGCGGCGCCGCCCTGGCCCCCAAGGCGGCGACGGTAAAGGATTACCCCCCCAACGACAAACTCAAACTTGAAAAAGAATTACTCGGCTTCTACCTTTCCGACCATCCCCTCAAACAACTCAGCGGTGCCGTGCGGCTACTTTCCCCCATCAGCCTGGGCAGCCTCGAAGAACAGGCCGATAAGGCCAAGGTGAGTCTGGTGGCCATGGTGGCAGAACTGCGCCAGGTGAACACACGCAAGGGCGATCGCATGGCGGTTCTGGTGCTCGAAGACCTGACCGGCAGCAGCGAGGCGGTGGTGTTTCCCAAGAGCTACGCCCGCCTGGCCGACCACCTGATGGTGGATGCCCGTCTTTTGGTGTGGGCCTCGGTCGATCGGCGCGACGAACGGGTGCAACTGATCGTCGATGACTGCCGCAGCATCGACGACCTAAAGCTGGTGCTGGTGGATCTGCCGGCCGACCAGGCCGGTGACATCGGCATCCAGCACCGCCTGCGCGAATGCCTGCAACGCCATCGGCCCAACGAAGATGAGGGGGGTCTGCGGGTGCCGGTGCTGGCCCGCATCAAGGACCAGCAGCGCAGCACCATGGTGCGCCTGGGCCAGCAATTCTGTGTGGCGGATGCCGATGCCGCCCTGGCCACCCTGAGCTCCGCCGATTTCCAAGCCTCCCTGCTCCATCCGCTGCAGTCGCCCTGAAGGGCGGCACGCCTGCCACCGTCGTCTTAATTCAGCCCAGCCAACGGCCGTGGATTTCCAGATAGCGATCTTCCACTTCGGCCACCGTGAATGCTGGCCAAGTCGTCCCGTGGGTCCCTGCCGAGCCCCAAAGCAGGGCGGCCTGGGCCAGCTGAGCTTCCACCTCGGCCGCCTTGAAGGCCGCCGCCAGGGAGGCCCGGAAATCACGGCGCAGCACCACAGGCGCTCCGGCGGTATGGCGCTCGGTGAGGGCATCAGCCGCCGCAGCGCTGGCGGGACGGCGCAGATCCTTGATGTAGATCGTCGCCCCCGGGGCCGCCAACTGGCCCACGGCCTGCCAGAGCACCTGGGGGTCATGGAGATGGTGCAGCAGGCTGTTGCTGACCACGGCCGCAAAGGGCCCGTCCAGGGCGGCAGGGTCGATCAGGGGCAGGTTCAGCTGCTGAAAACGCAGCTGCGGCCAGGCTCCAGGATGGCGCTGCTGATGTTCTGCGGCCAGGGCCACCATGCTGGCCGCCCCATCGATACCCAACACCCTGGCCTGGGGCAGGGCTGCGGCGAGGCGAAAGCTGATATTGCCGGGCCCGCAACCCAGGTCCACGATCCCATCGGGGAATGGCTGCCCCAACAACGCCAGGAAACGCTCCGTAAATGCCTGGTCGGAGCGATCGAAATCAGCCTCGGCGTAGGCCCGTGCCTGGAGGGGATCGTCCATCAGTTCCGGTTCGACGATCCTCTCCATGCCCCCTTGCCTCAGCGCTGCAGGCGTTGATGTTGGAACGAGGGTCAGACCTCAGGACGGCCTGCTGGCCACCGTGGCTAGTGCCACGGTTTCCTTGATCACCCCACCGATGGCGTTAAGGTGGAGTTCATGTCTAGGTCAGCAGCGCTGTGACGCTTTCCCCTTCGCGCCCCGATGCCCGACGGAATCCCGAGGCCCTGGCACCCAGCGAGGCTCCGCTAATCCCGCTGGTTTCGCCGGACGCGATGGGCCCCGGTACCCCCCAGACAGACCCGGCCCCAGCACTACAAGGCCAGCCTGAATCAGGCCTGCCTGATTCAGGCCAGAACCGAGCCCTCGACGCAGGCGATTTCCCCGCCACCGCCCCGGCGGCCAATCCGGTCTTCTATCGCACCTACTCCCGCCAAACCCCCCAGGGTCGTGAGAGCTGGGGCCAGGTGGCCGAACGCAACCTGGAGGGCCTGCGCCGCCTGGGACACCTCAACGCTGAAGAGGTGACCCTGCTGCGCCGCATGCAGATGCAACAAAAGGCCCTGCCTTCTGGCCGTTGGCTGTGGATTGGCGGCACCGAATGGATAGAACAGCGCCATAATTTTTCCGGGGCCTATAACTGCACCTCCACCAACCTGGTGGATTGGGAAGCCTTCGCCTTGATGATGGATCTAGCGATGATGGGATGCGGCACCGGCGCCATCATCGAACCCCGACTGATTGAACGGTTGCCCGTTATTCGCAATACTTTGATTATCGATGGCGTCAGTGCCATCGGCGTCACCGACGCAACCCAGCGCCAGCAACTCACCACCCACACCGTGGCCGGTGATCAGGTGATGATCAAGGTGGGTGATACCCGCCAGGGCTGGGTGGAGAGCTATCGGCTGTTACTGGCTCTAAGCAGCGATGAACGATTTGAAGGGCCGGTTCATATCACGGTCGACCTCAATGACGTGCGGCCGGTGGGCGAAAGCCTCAAGGGTTTCGGCGGCATGGCCAACCCCGTCAAACTCGCCGATCTGTATAGCCGGGTTGCGCACCTACTCAACAAGGCCAAGGGCCGCAGGCTCACCTCGGTGGAATGCTGCCTACTGATTGATGAGGCCGCCGTCACGATCGTTGCCGGCAACATTCGCCGCAGCGCCGGCATGCGCCAATTCGCCGCCGACGACACGGAAGCGGCCACGGCCAAGGACAACCTCTGGCAACAGGACAGCGAGGGGAACTGGCGCATCGACCCCGAGCGCGACTCCCTGCGCATGGCTAACCACACCCGGGTCTTCCACCACCGTCCCAGCCGTCAGCTAGTGCTGGAGGCCGTCAACAAACAATTCCAGAGTGGAGAGGGGGCGATTCAATTTGCGCCGGAGGCCATCGCCCGGGCCAATGCCGACCTGCTGCCGACGCCAGAACTGCGCCAGGAGTTTGTCGGCATCTACAGCGACCAGGGCCGCGATGAGGCCGCCCGTTGGTTGTTGCTGCACGACAGCACCATTGGCGAAGCGGAGATGGAGCACCGCCTGGGCCGCTATGGGCTTAATCCCTGCGGCGAAATCCTGGGGGCCGATTTCCACTGCAACCTGGCCGAAATCCACCTCAACCGCATCGATCCCCACGACGAACAGGACCAGGCGGATGCTTTCCGGGCGGCGGGCCTCGCCGTGGCCTGCCTGCTCAACCACGACTTCGAAGTTGAGCGTTATCGCCAGAGCCGACTGTGGGATCCAATTGTCGGCGTCAGTTTCACGGGCCTATTCGACTTTTTCGTGCATGCCTTCGGCACCCCCTGGCTGAAGTGGTGGGAGGCGGGCCGACCCGACAGCGAAGCGGGTCGCCAGTTCCAACAGCAGGAGGCCGCCTATCTGAGCCGCTGGAAGCAAACGGTGAATGAAGCCGTCTGGGAGTACTGCGACCGCCATGGCATCCGCCGGCCGAATCGCTGCACCACCGTGCAACCGGCGGGCACCAAGAGCTTGCTGACGGGCGCAAGTCCTGGCTGGCATCCCCCCAAGGCCCAGCGCTTCATTCGCCGCATCACCTTCCGCAAGAACGATCCGGTCGCCCTGGCCTGTCTGGACTATGGCTACACGATCGTGCCCAGCCAAAGCGACAAAGACGACCAAGGTCGCCTTCTCGATGATCCCTTCGATCCGCGCTGCGGCGAGTGGCTGGTGGAAATCCCAACCGAAGTGAGCTGGGCCAATCTGCCGGGGGCAGACACGGTTGAAATCAACAACTTTTCAGCGCTGGCCCAGTTTGATTTCTATATGCAAGTGCAGAAACACTACACCGCCCATAACACCTCCGCCACGGTTGAATTTCGCGAAAACGAAATCGAACCGCTGGCTGATGCCATCTACCAGGCGATTGAACAGGGCGAGGGCTACATCTCAGCGGCCCTACTGGCCCGCTTCGATGCCAATGCCACCTTCCCCCGGCTGCCCTTCGAACCCATCGATGCTGCCACCTACCAGCGCCTCTCCGCCGAGGTGGTCAACCGGCGCCAGGAAGCGGACTTCTTCGCGGCCCTGCGTCGTTACGACAGCGGTGCTGCCATGGCCGAAGCCGGTCCCGCTGGCTGCGATTCTGACAAGTGCTTGCTGCCGTTGGCCAAGCCGGGGGGGTGATGGGTCGAGCTGGACTTATGGGCCATCCAGGGCTCTGAAGAGCCCAGAATGGCCTGATGTTTGACGACATAACGCCTCCCCCATGACCTCCAGCACCCCCAACCAGCCTGCAGCGGAAGCTCCCCGTCCGCCCCTGCCGCCGTTCACGGCCGCAACCGCCGCCCAAAAAGTGCGTATGGCCGAAGACGGCTGGAACGGCCGCGAACCCCAGCGGGTGGCCATGGCCTACAGCAGCGACAGCGTCTGGCGCAATCGGGCCGAGTTTGTCCAGGGGCGCGAGGCCATCATTGCCTTTCTGGAGCGCAAATGGCGTCGCGAGCTCGACTACCGCCTGATCAAAGAGCTTTGGGCCTGCGCTGATAACCGCATCGCCGTCCGCTTTGCCTATGAGTGGCACGACGACGGCGGCCATTGGTATCGCTCCTATGGCAATGAAAATTGGGAATTCAACGATCAGGGCCTGATGGTGCGTCGCATCGCCAGCATCAACGACCTGCCCATCCAAGAGAGCGAACGGCTCTACCACTGGCCCCTGGGTCGCCGCCCGGACGACCATCCCGGCCTCAGTGATTTAGGTCTTTAAGTCTTTAGGTCGTTTGGTTGGCCCAGCATCCCTTCCAGGCGATCGGCCAGGGCAGCGGCGATTGCCCCTTTGCCCTGAACCCGTTGGGCCCCCTCGGCATCAACAAGCCAGGCCGTTTGCTCCTCCCCTTGCACGTCTTCGGCCCGGTTAGCAACCACCAGCTGGCTGGGTCCAAGCCGGCGGCGGGCCGTGGCGATCAGCTCTTCGGTGCTCGCCCCCTGCATCACCTTGAAGCTGACCATCACCAAGGCCGGATCCGCCGCCCGCACCGCATCAATCACCTTCTCAGTTGGCTCCAGCTCCAGCGTGAGGTGGCCAAGGCCGCTGGCGATCTTGCCGGCAACGGGGTGCCTGGGCCTGTAGTCGGCCACCGCCGCACTGAAAATTCCCGCCTCCAGGCCCCCTGCCACCGCCTCCAGGCACAGGCGCCGGTAGTCGTCATAGGTTGCGGCCAGCGTGTACGGCAACCAGGACGGCGGCCGCCAGCCGCCATCGCCCAAGACAAAACGCACCTCGGCACCGCGCAACAGCAGCTCTTCGCTGATCGCCGCCCCCAGCCGGCCGCGAAAGCGATTGACGATGGCGCGCACGCCATCCAGCGGCACCGGCGTCGGACCGCCTGTCACCAACAGCCGCCGGCCCACCAAGGCACTGGTTGAAACGGCCCGGCACACCGCCGCCACCAGCAGCTCCGCCGCCGACAGATTGTGTTTGCCGTAGGCATCGCGGGGGGTGATGAAACGCACCCCCAGCTGCTGCAGCAGACGGCCATTGCGCTCCAGCAGCGGCGTATGCAACGAGCCATGCATCGTCGGCGCCACCAGAATCTGGGTGCGCCCCTGCACCAGGCGCCCCAGGGCCGAAGCCAGCGCCGCCGTCACCACCGTGTCCGCCACCCCGGCGGCCAGCTTGCCGATGGTGTTGTAAGTGGCTGGCGCGACAAGCCAGGCATCAAACGGTTCGCTGTCGCTGAGGTGCTCGGCCCGCCAGCTCAGGTCCCGGATCACCGGCTGTTCGCAAGCCCATTCCAAGGCTTCCAGGCCCACATAGCGCAGGGCCTCCTGGCTGCAGAAGGCCGTCACCCGCGCCCCCCGGCGCCGCAGGTCCCGGGCCAGCTCCGGTGCTTTCAGGGCCGCAATGCCGCCACAGACCACCAAGGCAATGCGCCGGCCCTGCAGGTGGCGCGACAGCAAGGGCACCTCATGGTCCCCCAAGGGCGGCGAGCGGGGGGGGCTCCAGTCCCACTCGGTGAAACTCACAGGGCCGCAGCAGGGGCGGTAGCCCGCTGGCGGGGTATGCGCCGCAGCCGCACCGGGGCGCCATGGCCCAAGGTCACCCCCCGCCGCGCCTGGGGCACGGCACGGGCATTGGCTGACTCAAAGTCCATCTCGCCCAATACCGTCGCCAGCACAATCTTGAGCTCCATCTGGGCCAGGGCTGCCCCAACGCAGCGCCGCACCCCGGCACCAAATGGCATGTATTCATAGGGGCTGAACTGGCGCTCCAGAAAACGTTCTGGCCGAAAGCTTTGCGGTTCGGGATAGAGGTCGGGCCGCTGATGCAACAGGTAGATGCAGGCCATGAGCAGGTCGCCTGGTTCGTAGCACTGGCCAGCGATTTCGACCGGTGTTTCCACCTGGCGCGCAAAACTCAGCATCGCCACCGGATGCAAGCGCAGGGCTTCCTGGCCCACGGCCGTGAGATAGGGCAACTTCATCGGTTCGGCGCCGACCCCGGCAGCTTCCAGCTCGCTGCGCAGGCGATCCAGGGCGTGGGGGGTGCGGTGCAACCAATACAGCGCTGAGGTCAAGGAGGTGGCCGCTGTTTCGTGGCCCGCCACCAACAAGGTGATCAATTCATCGCGCACATCTTCATCGCTGAGCGGTTCGCCGGCTTCGTCGCGGGCCTCCAGCAACATCGACAGCACATCAAGCCTTTCGCCCAGGGGCTGGGCCCGGCGCTCGGCAATCATGGCGTAGAGCAACGCATCGGTCTGGGCAGCCAGTTGGCTGATGCGATGGCCTGGACTGAGCGGCCCAAAATCCTTCTGCAGCCAAGGGAAGAACAACACCGCCGAGGTCAAGGGGGTCGCCGTCATCGCCAAACGGCGGGTCAGCAGCGATTCCAGTTCGCCGTGGCGCTCAGCTTGCCCCAGGCCAAAGACCACCTCCAGAATCACCCCCATGCTGATGCGCTGCATCGCCTCCCTCACCGAAATCACCCCCTCCTGGGGCCAGCTGGCCATTTCCTGGCGCGTGATCCGCTCAATCACGCGCGCATAATTTTGCAGGTGCTCGCCATGGAAACGGGGCATCACCAATTGGCGGCGGTGACGGTGGGCAGCACCGCTCAACAAAATCGTATTGCGCACACCAAGCAGGGGCGCAAGGATCAAATTGAGTTCGCCCGGAGAGCTGAATTCACTGCCGGTATCGCGACTCATCAACGCCTGAATCGACTTGGGTTCAGTCAGCAGAAACACCGAGCCGCTGCCCATGGCGTCTCCAAAGACAGACACCTGGAAACTGTCTTTGCCATGGCGCACCTGGTCGCGCAGGTAGCCAGTGGGATCCAGAATCCAGCGGGCCAACTGCCAGCGGCGCCTCAAGGCCGATTGCGGCACAGTTTCAGGGCGTCCGTTGGCCACCAGGCCGGACGGGCCCGCCACTCCAGGGCTACCCCCATCAACGCGGGCGGCAGTGCGGGTCATGGCGCCAGAGACATTCGTAATCAAAAGCTAGCGATCCTTGCGGGTCTTCAGATCGGTAGCCCCAGACACTGGCCGACCACCTCCCGGCTGTTCTCTGACAAGCCGGGCAAGGCTGCCAGCTCCCGCAGGGCCTGGCCCATGGCCTGCCGGCGGCTGGGGCCATAGCTCTGCCAACGGCTGAAGATTTTGCCCAGCCGGGCTGCCGTGATCGGATTGCGCTGATCAAGCAGCCCGATCTGCTCGGCCAAGAAGCGATAACCCGAACCGTCTGCCGCGTGGAAAACCACCACATTGCCGGCCAGCCCCCCCAACACCGCCCGCACCGAATTCGGCGCCATCGGGTCATAGCGGGGATGGTCCAACAGCCGTCGCACCCGCTCCAGACCATCGTCAAAGGGAGCCGAGGCCTCCAGGGCAAACCAGGCATCGAGAATCACCGGCCGCTCCTGCCAGCGGCCATAGAAAGCATCGAGGGCGGCCTGGCGCTCGGCCAGGGGCTGGGGCTGCAGGGCCGCCAGCCCGGCACGGGCCAGGGTCATCGAGGGCCCATCCACCGCCGCGCGGGCCGCCGCAATCGCGTCCGTGTCGCCAGCCGCCACCAGCCATTTCCAGATTTGACCGCTCAACAGGCGATCACCGCAGCCCTCGGGCCAGGGCAGATCCCACTGGCTGCGGCAACGGTCCAGGGCCAAGCGCAAGGGTTCGCGTAGCACCTCACCCAGGCGCCGCCGCCAGCCCTCCAAGGCCCAATAAAAGGCCGGAGGATCCGGTTCAACCACACCCTCCTCCAACTCGGGCAAGGCCGGCAGGCTCATCAGGGCACTGCGGCTGGCCTCCGAGAGGGTGGGGTCCGCCAAGATGCGGCCGAAAGCCTCCAGCAACTCGTCCTCCAACAAAGCATCAGGCCGTCCCTTGGCCCGCCGCCGCAACGCTCGCCGCAGCAACTGCTGCCCCGCATCCCAGCGGGCAAACGGATCGCTGTCGTGGGCAAACAGGTGGACCAATTCCCGGGCCGGTCGTCCCATCTCCAGCCGCACGGGAGCTGAAAAATGGCGCTGCAGCGAAAGGGCTGGGGGCTGGGCCTGATTCGGCAGTCCCTCAAACCGCAAGGTCTGTTCCGCCTGATCGATCACCACCACCTTGGTGCGGCGGCCCCAGTCTCCAGGTGGGTCGGGGGCAAGCGCCGGAGCCTGGGATTCGGCCCCGAAATGGACCGGCACGTCCTGCCCCGATTGGTCCACCAGGCCCAGGGCCAATGGAATCACCAGCGGCTGCTTGAGCGCCTGGCCCGGCGTCGGGGGGGTCTGCTGGGAGATCGTCAGCTCAAGGGTTCCCCGCTGGCGGTTCCAGCGCCGCCGGATGCGCAGATGCGGGGTGCCGGCCTGGCTATACCAAAGGCGGAACTTGTCAAAGTCAAAAGGAAGCTCTACATCAGCTGCCCCATCGCGCATGGCGGCCAGAAAATCATCAATGGTGGCCGCTGATCCATCGTGGCGCTCCACGTAAATAGCCATGCCCTTAAAAAAGGGTTCCCGTCCCAAAAGGGTCTGCAGGGCCCGAATCAACTCCGCACCTTTTTCGTAAATGGTGGTGGTATAGAAATTATCGATAGCTTGGTAATTGTCCGGCTGTACGGCATGGGCCGTTGGTCCCGAATCCTCACGAAACTGACTATTTCGCAAAAAAGAAATATTCTCAATCCGATTCAGGGAATGACCATGTAAGTCTGCGCTGAAACACTGGTCTCTGAATACGGTCAAGCCTTCCTTGAGTGACAGCTGAAACCAGTCGCGACAGGTGATGCGATTACCGGTCCAATTATGGAAGTACTCATGGGCAATGACACTTTCAACCCGCTCCAACTCAGCATCTGTGGCCGTTTCGGCGTCAGCGAGCACCAACTTGGAATTAAATATATTAAGACTTTTGTTCTCCATAGCGCCCATATTGAAATGGCGCACAGCAACGATATTATATTCATTCAGGTCATACTCCAGCCCATATACCTGCTCATCCCAGGCCATGCAGCGCTTCAGGCTCGCCATGGCATGGGCCGTAAAAGGCGCATCACCAGGTTCGACATGGAGCCTCAAGCGCACTTCACGACCACTAGCCGTAAGGAAGGAGCCGCTTACCTCTTCCAGCTGACCAGCCACGAGGGCAAACAGATAGGAGGGTTTGGGGAAGGGATCGTCCCATACGGCGTAGTGCCGGGCGCGGCCATCGGCCCCAGCCGACAGGGGCCCCGCTTCGACCCCATTGCCGTTGGAGAGCAACACTGGATAGCGCTGCCGATCCGCCTCCAGGCGCACCCGAAAACAACTGAGCACATCGGGCCGATCGGGATGGAAGGTGATGCGGCGAAAGCCCTCCGCCTCACATTGGCTGGTCACCATGCCGCCACTGCCATAGAGGCCTTCCAGGCTGGTGTTGGCCTGGGGCTCAAGGCGCACCACGGTCCGCAACATGAACGGCCCCCGGGGAGGATTCAGCAGAGTCAGGCCTGCCGCCGTATGGCGGTAGGACTGACTCGCCAGTGGCTGGCCATCAAGGCTGATCGCCAGTAATTCCAGATCGACCCCCTCCAACTCAAGCGGCGCCTGGACTTCAGGGTTCGTCGGCTCCAGGGCCAACGCCGCTTCGACGAAAGCGTGCTCAGCTTCGAACCGCACCGTCAAGTCGGTGCGGCTGAGTCTGTAGGGATAGGGGCGGTAATCGGCGAGATGGACGGCGGCCATGGGGAGCCCGACCTACTTCTTGCCGCCGGAGCCGGCCGCTTGCATCGCCTTTTTGACTTGGGCAACCAGGGTGTCAACTTCTTTCTTCCAATCCGGCGGCAGCGAAGGGCCACAGAACTTGTCAATGCGGAGCACGGTTTCAGCCACGGAGGCATTGACCAGCTGCTCGCGGGTCAGGGGGGCGGGAGCCCCTTGAATCTGGCTGCCATGCTTGGTGCTCAGCACGGAGGTCAGCATGCTGAGATTGCCTTCCATGGAAGCCTTGAAGGGCAACTTGGCCTGGGCCAAGGTGCACATGTTGATCGCCGCCATACTCATGTAAGTGTTGAACTGGTCGGCGGTCGCCGGGGTGGCGGCGGGGGCCTTGGCCGGCTGCTGGGCCGTAACCGCAGCAGGGAAGGACAGGCTGAGACCAAAGATGGCCAGGGCCAGGACGGACCGCTTGGCGAGCATGGGGAACAAGGGATGAACGTATCCATGCTGCTGCATCGCTGGCCCGCCGCCCAGTGGCGCCAGTTGACAGCGTGGCCATGCAGACCGGGGCTCAGTCCAGCAGAGGAGCCCCAGTCGCAGCCCCGACCAGGGGTGGGCCGGCCCCCTCCAGCCGAATCTCATGGTGGATTTCGCTGACTTCGAGCTGGCCATCACGCCAGCAGTAAATCGAACGGGAACGGTAACGATCTTGATCGACGAGTCGGATATGTTCAATAACATGCAGATCGTGGTCTTGGGATTCAAAAATCATCTCATGCTCATCGACCTGGCGAATCTGACTTTTAATTGGGATGCCGGCAACAACATCCTGGCTGCGGAGCAATTGATGACCGCATAGAAAGGCATCTGCACAACCACTTGAACGATATTGAGGTTTGATCTTAAAAAAATCATAGGATTCTTCAGACGACCAACTAAGCCGATAGGCCGCTTCACCATGGCTGGATTCATTATAAATTTCCACCCGCACCAGCATGTCGAGTCGCAGCACCTGGTCATCGCTGAAAAAATAGAGTCGCCGTGAACGCCACAGCCCAAGATTGCGTCCAAACCAGCGTTTCAAATTCGAATCCAGCTGAATGCGGCTCCGAACAGGCCCCGCGCTGGTGGCAGCAGGTTTTGATGTCTTTGCTGCGATGGAGTTGGGAAGCCCATAGGAAGGGGGCTCTGGCGTCTCGGTCATGGCATCCAATTTTCAGACCCTTGCTTCGCTTCTCTCATAGCCAATCCAATGCACGTTTGCTCGTTTTCACCTAAAAGCCATAAGGTGTGATGATCCACAGCCGAACCCCTGTGAGTGCTAAAGGCCTCCGAAGCCTGCCGCTTTTGATCCGCTGCCCGTTTCGCCCTTGGCGGCCCCCCTCTCCCCTGACTCCATGACGGGAACGACCCTCACAGACACCAAGGCGGAACCATCCCACTCCCAGTCCCTGAAGTTGTTGCTGGTGGCTGGCAAGCACCATATGGCCACCAACGATCTGCGTGCATTGGTCGCTTTGCTCAACAACGATGACTTCAGCTTTCAGGTGTCTCTTGAAGTCGTCGATCCGGCCAGCCACCCGGAGGTGCTCGAGCTGCACCGACTGGTCGCCACTCCGGCGCTTGTCAAATTAGAACCCGCCCCCAAGCAGATATTTGCCGGCAACACCCTTTCGCTGCAGGTGCGCAGTTGGTTGCCCCGCTGGAAGCAAACCGAGGTGGTCACGGGCCTGGGCCTCAGCCTCGTCCCAGCCGAAATGGATGGCAGCCGCACTTTACGAGAGGTGCAACTCGAAGACCAACTGCTGGTGCTGCGCCAGGAAAACGAAACCTTGATTGAAAGGGTGGGAGTTCAAGAGCGTCTGCTGCGCATGGTGGCCCACGAACTGCGGACACCCCTGACGGTGGCCAAGCTGGCAATTCAGAGCCATCGGCTCGGACAGATCGACCAGGCACGCTTCCACGACGTTCTCAAACGCCGGCTGGACGACATCGAAGCCCTCTCCAGCGACCTTCTCGAAGTCGGAACCACCCGCTGGGAAGCCCTGTTCAATCCCCAGCGCCTGGCCCTCGGCCAGGTCGCAGCCGAAGCCATCCTCGAACTGGAGAAGCTTTGGATCGGTCGCAACCTTGAATTAGTCACCGACATCCAGGCCGATCTCCCCGATGTCTACGCCGATCAACGGCGCATGCGCCAGGTGCTCCTCAACCTGATCGAAAACGCCCTTAAATTCAGTCCCTGTGGCGGTCGCGTCGTTCTGACCCTGCTGCACCGCACGAATCAGTGGGTCCAGATCAGTGTCTGCGACAGCGGCCCAGGGATCCCCCTCAAAGAGCAGCAACGCATCTTTCAGGATCGGGTGCGCCTGCCCCAAACCTCCACCACCACCTCCGGCTACGGCGTGGGACTATCGGTGTGCCGGAGGATCGCCCAGGTCCACGGAGGTCGCATCTGGGTGGTGTCTGAACCTGGGGAAGGGGCCTGTTTCCACTGCACCGTTCCTGTTTGGAACGGCCAAACCCTGACGACATCGACCACTGACGCTGCT
>CAMDWF010000012.1 GCA_945878795.1 Synechococcus sp. UW140 | reverse complement strand
TAGACCAGCTCCTTGCCCCGTCGGATGCGCACCTTGCAGTTGCGCTGAAGTTTGCCGCTGGTGACATAGCAACCAGCAACGGCACTTTTGCCGATGCTGAACACCGCCCGAACCTCGGCCTCGCCCAAGGTTTCCTCCACCAACTCGGGTTCAAGCAGACCTTCCATGGCGAGCTGGATGTCCTCCAGCAGTTTGTAGATGACGTCGTAGTCCCGCACATCAACGCCGGTGAGATCGGCAGCCCGTTTGGCACCGGAGGCCATGGAGGTATTGAATCCGACAATCACGGCCCCGGAGGCGGCGGCCAGGTCGACATCGGTTTCGGTGATCTCGCCAGGGGCCGAGAGCAGAACCCGCACTTGGACCTCCTCCTGGGGCAACTGCTCCAGGGCGCCAAGAATTGCTTCCACACTCCCCTGCACATCGGCTTTCAAGATCAGGTTGAGCTCCTTTAGCTCGCCCTCGCTGACTTTGCTTGACATCGAGGCCAGGGAGACCCGGCGAGAGGCCATCTGCTGGGCTAGTCGGGTGGCGCGGGCTTCATTGGCCCTGTCTCCGACCACGGCCCGGGCCGACTTCTCGTCTAGATAAACCTCAAACTCGTCACCGGCGGTGGGCACCTCGCTGAAGCCAAGCGCTTCGACGGCACTGGAAGGACCGGCCTGTTTGACCCGCTTGCCGGTGTCATCCACCATGGCTCGCACCTTGCCGAGCACAGGACCTGCAGCCAAAACATCGCCAGCACGCAGGGTGCCGTTTTGGATCAACAGGGTGGCCACGGGGCCCTTGGCCTTGTCCAAGTGGGCCTCAATCACAGTGCCGCGTGCCAGGCGGTCGGGATTGGCCTGGAGGTCTTCGACATCGGAGACCAACAGGATCATTTCCAACAGTTTGTCGATGTTCTCGCCCTTGATGGCGCTCACCGGTACCATCACGGTGTTGCCACCCCAGTCCTCCGCTACGAGGTCGTGGCCGGAGAGTTCCTGCTTGACCCGATCGGGGGAGGCCCCTTCCTTGTCGATCTTGTTGATTGCCACCACGATGGGGACTTCGGCGGCCCTGGCGTGGCTGATGGCCTCCAGGGTCTGGGGCCTCACACCATCGTCGGCGGCTACCACCAGGACGGCGATGTCGGTGACCTTGGTGCCACGGGCCCGCATGGCGGTGAAGGCCTCGTGCCCTGGGGTATCGAGGAAGGTGATGTGGTGATCTTCACCGCCTAGGGACACCTCAACCTGGTAAGCACCGATGTGCTGGGTAATCCCACCGGCTTCGCCGGCCGCTACCCGCGTCTTGCGTATGGCGTCCAGCAGGCTGGTCTTGCCGTGGTCGACGTGACCCATCACCGTGACCACCGGCGGCCGCCGGATCAGGTGGGCCAGATCGCTGGCCTCGATCATTTCCACGGTTTTCTTAGCCGCAGATTCGACGTCGTCTTCCAGGACAGGAACGCCGAATTCGTCCGAAACGGTCTCGATCGTGGGCAGATCGAGGGTCTGGGTCACGGTGGCGATGATGCCCTTGAAGAACAGGGACTTGATGATCTCGGAGCTTTCGACTCCCAAGCGGTCCGCCAATTCCTGCACCGTGAGGTTGCCCTCCGGCACGATCAGCATTTCGGGCCGCTGGGACTTGGCTTCCCGGGCCGCCCGCAGCTCCATGGCACGGCGGCGCTGACGTTGGCGGGTGGTTTCTTTTTTGCGCTTGCGAACGGCCACCGTTGGCTTGAGCGCGGCCGCAGCGCTACTGCGGGGCTTGGCGGGCCTGGCCAGGCTCGCCTGGAGCACCAGTGCCTCCTGTTCACCTGCGAAACCACCGGTTTCGGCGGTGAGGGCATCATCGTTTTCGCCGATGATGTGTACTTTCTGGCGCTGTTTCTGGGGCGAGCGGCTGCGCAGTGCTTCCAATTTTGCGCTGTCATCCCAGTCAGGGCGGCGGGCCCGGGTGCTGGGAGCTCCCGCCACTGGCGGACGGAAACCGGGGCGTTTGGGCGGCGCCGCCGTGGGAGCGGCTGTGGGGCGGACCAGCTCGGTATCACCACCGGTGCTTTCGGTGCCTTGGCGGCGGGGGGCGGCAGGCGTGGGGCGACCATTGGGGGTCTGCAGCTGCATCAGCTCGCCCGGTGCCATGGGCTTGCGCATGCCAGCCGGCATTCCGGGTCGACCTGGGGCAGCCGGCCGACCGCTGCTGGGGGTTCCTGGGCCGGCACTGTCCCGGCGGATGGGCTTGCCCACCAGCTCCAAGGGAGTGACCCCTGGCCGTCCGGGACCCGGGGAGGGGCGCGAACCCGGTGCCGCTGGCCGACTGCCGCCCGTACCCGCCCGCACCGTCGCTGGAGCGCCTGGCCTTTGGGGCCGGGAGGATGAGGGGGCGGGTCGAACCGACGGTGGAGCGGGCCGGGACGATGGTGGGGCCGGTCGAGCCGCCGGGGGGGCAGGACGCAGCGAAGGGGGTGGTGGCGGTTTGATGGAGGGTGCCGCCCCCTTGATGACCGGCGCAGGCGGCTTGTTGCCTGGGGTCGCAGGGCCCGTGCCCGCAGGTTGGGGACGTCCTACCAGTTGGGGTCTGGATCCGCCACTGACCGAGGGTGGGCGAACGGGGGCACCTGAAGCCCGGGGGCCAGGGCTCGGTGGCGCGGGGCGCTGACTGCCTTCCGGGCGCGGCGATGGTGAAAGCGGTGGCCGGCTTGGCTGGGCTGCCGCTGGCGGTTTGGTCGAATCGGGTCTACGGATCTCCTGGACCGGCCGGGGGGATGGTGCGGCGGGTCGCGCTGGGGCGGCTGGTGCTGAGGCGGCGGGGGCTGGTGGGGATCCCGCCGTCGGTGCAACGCCAGGCTTGGGCGGCGCCGATGCGTCGGTGTCGCCCAGGGCTACGGCCGCTGCAGGCCGGGGCGTGGGCAGATTCGCCGCTGGGCGAACCGGTTGGGGTCTGGCAGCTCCGGCCTCTGCTGGCTTGGCAGGCAGCGGCCGGGATGCGGGAGGGCTGACGACTTCGGCCGGGCGGCTGGGTGGACTTGCTGGCCCTGAGGCGGTCCGGGCCGGAGCTGGGCGTGTGGGGGTCGCGGCGGCCGCCGGTGGGGCTGGTGCCACTGGACGAGCCGGAGGCTCAGAAGGCACCGTCCCTACGGTGGCCCCGCTTTCCTGATTCGCCTTCTTCACGGCGAGGATGGCGTTGAGGGCCGGCGCAGGTGCAGCTGTGCCTCCGTTGTTTTTGGTGCGGATCAGTGCGCGAATGCGACCCGCCTCATCTTCGCTGATTGAGCTGCTATGGCTGCGGGCCGGGATGGCAAGGGTCTCGGCGGCGTCGAGCACGTCCTTGTTCTCCAGGCCCAGGTCCTTGGACAACTCATAAATTCTCATTTTGCCGCTGGTGGTCATTCAGGTCTCTGATTCGGTCGGGGGTAACCGGGGTGTCCGGGCCACATTGGGACGCTGGCCATGCCTCATCTTGCCTCAGGGGCTGCTTCAGGCGCGCCTGCAGGCTCTCCAGGATCGAGGCGGGCACCTGACAGCGCAGGGACCTCTGGAGGCGCCGGCGCCGTTGGCTGTCTTGCAGACAATCATGGCTTGGACAGACGTAGGCCGAGCGGCCCATACCCCGATCCAGGGCGAACCCTCCACCAGCCAGGCGGATGACCCGCCATAGATGGCGTCGGTCCGCCAGGGTCCTGCAGGCCACGCAGCGGCGCAGCACCGGGCGATCGCCCCTCACCTTGCCTTCTCGATGTTGGTTTCTGCGGCGGCGTCGCTTGAGTCCAAATCGCTACTTGGCGCCAGGTCGACACTCTCGACCACTTCGTCATCGTCCTCGGGCAAGGGGTAAAGCTCCCGGAGGCGGGCGTCCTCCTCGGCTCTGGTGGCTTGTTCCGCGGCCAATCGGGCCTCAGCTTCCGCTTGCAGGGTTTCTTCTTCCTGCCTTTGGCTAATGAGAACGGCGACGGTTTCGTCTTCGGAGGACTGGTTGTATTCCTGGGAATTCTTGATGTCGATTTTCCAACCCGTCAATCTTGCAGCCAGGCGCACGTTCTGACCTTCACGACCAATCGCCAGACTGAGTTGGTCGGGAGGTACGAGCACATGGGCATGGTGACCCTCAGGATCGACGAGCCGCACCCTGTCTACGCGAGCCGGACTGAGGGAGTGGGCGATGTATTCGCCGGGGTCAGGGGACCAACGAATAACATCGATCTTCTCACCACGCAATTCATTGACTACCTGTTGAATGCGAGAGCCCCTGGCCCCGATACAGGCGCCGACGGGATCGACCTCCCTTTCAACACTATCTACCGCCACCTTGGTGCGAGGGCCCACTGAGCGGGAGGGAGGATTGGCTTCACGGGCAACGGCGACAATGCGCACCGAGCCCTCTTGAATTTCAGGAACTTCATTTTCAAAAAGATATACAACTAGGCCGGCATTTGAGCGTGAGATGAACAGTTGCGGCCCCCGGCGTGGAACCTCACTCACCTCTTTCAGGAAAACCTTGAATGTGGCATTGGCTCGATAGTTGTCATTCGGCAATTGGTCTCGCCGCGGGAGTTCGGCTTCCACCTCAGGGCGGCCTAGGCCGGAACTGACACCCATGATGACCGACTGTCGCTCGAAGCGAATCACTCGCGCCGTGAGGACCGGATCCTCAAGGTCGGCGAATTCCTCCTGAATCATGCGGCGCTGTTGATCCCGTAGTTTCTGGGCTAGCACCTGCTTGGTTGTGGCGGCAGCCATCCGACCGAAGTCATCTTTTTCCGGGGTGACATCAAGCACCACCGTGTCGCCAGTTTGGGCGTCATCGGCGACTTGCCTGACTTCCTCGATCGAGATCTGGTGATCTTCGCTCTCGACCTCTTCAACGATAATCTTACTGGCTAGAACTCGATAGCCTTCTTCATCGAGATCCAGGGCCACATCAAAATTACTGAAATAATCCTCCTCAAAGGGATCTTCGCTGATGCCCAGATAGAGGGTTCTGCGATAGCGCTCGTAGCCTTTCAGTAGGGCTTCCCGCAGGGCCGACTCCACCACCTGTGGGGGCAGCTTTTTCTCTTCACTGATGTCCTCGATCAAGTTGTTAAGACCGGGCAGCAGAACCAGGGCCATGGGGGGAAGGGAAGCAAGGGAGGGTTGGAAGACTGGGTGGCGGGCTGCCTTAGTTGAAAGGCTCTGCCAGGTCAGGGGCCATCGCGGGGGCTGACCAGGCGCACATGGGTCACGGCGGCGCGATTCAGGCGCACGGTCCGGCCGCGCACATTGAGCCGAAGCTCTAGCGCGTCACGCCCGAGGAGGAGACCTTCGCGGATCTGTTCGGCCCCTTGCCCGTCGCCCAGGGTGACCGCCACCGGAAAACCACGAAAGCTGGTGAAATCACGATCGCTGGTCAGCTCTTCATCGATGCCGGGGCTGCTCACTTCCAACACGTAGGGGCTTTCCAGAAGGGCTGAACTCTCAAGGGCCTCACCGAGGGGGCCGCTGAAGGCTGCGCAGGCGTCAAGGTTGACGTCGCCGCCATCGGATCGCCGCACCATTACTTGCACCGTCATGGGGATGCGATGGCTGTGGAGATGGACGGCTACGACTTGAAGATCCGCCGCCAGGGCCTCAGCGGCAGCCAGGCGCTCAAGATCGGCAACAAGCGGGTGGGGCAAGGGGAGACAAGGGCTGGGGCGGACCGCCGCAGCTGCAGTTGTCAAACTGCCCCCCCATGACGCTGGCCGGCGGACCGGCGCAGGGGCGGAAAGGGTGTTGCCCGGCGGGCAAGAGACCACCTTAAGGGACTGGGGGTGGAGGGAATGGCTCCGGTTCAAAGGGAGCTGGGCATGTCCAGAACCGGGGGTTCGGCGTAGTAATCACTTTTGCTGACGTCGCCCCTCTGGCCCTGGTCTTGGTTGAGGCACTGGGCACACTGTTCGGGAGTGCGCAGGTACTGACAGACCCTGGCCCAGAGTTTGGATCGGGTGCCAGGGGCCCCCAGGCTGAAATGGACAAGATCCTGGCCGCCGACCAAGGTTTGGATCTCGACTTCGCAGAGGGTGCAGCGTCGCCGGCTGCCGGGAGAACTTGTGACCATGGCCGGCGCAAAATTCGTGTCAACTTAGGCGAGCCGATCCCGTTCGGGACGGCCGAACCTGGCTTGAGGACCGCGAAATTGGGGATTCTGCATCGGTTGGCTGGTGATTGCGCCTGATAGAAATCCCAGCGGGTGGCAGACGGGCTTTGCGAAGCGGGGGGAATCCGGCATGAATGGCCACGCCTTGCTTGGCAGGAATTCTCCTAGTTTCAGTTTCTGACATGTTGGGAGTTCTCGCCCTGATCCAGCTTTATCGCCAACTGGTTCGTCCGGTGCTGACCGTTTTTCTGGCCGCCCTGGTGATGTTGTCCCCGTGGAGATCTGCGCCGGTCTTGGCGCTCATCCCCACCGCCTCAGCCCCTGATTTGTTCCAGGCTGGGGCCAAGTCCACCCATAGCTTCGTGGCCGAGGCGGCCCGTCGGGTATCGCCGGCCGTGGTCCGCATTGATACGGAGCGCCAGGTGGCCAGGCCCGCCTTTGATCCGGCCATGTTGGATCCCTTGCTGCGCGATTTGATGGGAGATCCCTCGACTTCGATGCGGGAGCGGGGTCAGGGTTCTGGGGTGGTGATCGATGCGTCCCAGGGTCTGGTCCTTACCAATGCCCATGTGGTCGATCAAGTCGATGGGGTGGCTATCACTTTTGCCGATGGTCACCAGGTTGATGCCACGGTGATCGGGGCTGATCCGGTGACCGACCTAGCGGTAGTGCGCTTGCCCTCTCCAGGGGCTGAACTCAAAGCGGCCCCCCTCGGAGACTCCGAAGCCCTGGAAGTAGGCGACTGGGCCATTGCCCTTGGGAGTCCCTATGGGCTGGAAAGGACTGTGACCCTGGGCATTGTTAGCAGCCTGCACCGGGATATCAACAGTCTTGGGTTTGCTGACAAACGACTGGATCTCATCCAGACCGATGCCGCCATCAATCCAGGCAATTCTGGGGGCCCGTTAATCAATGCCAGTGGGGAGGTGATTGGTATCAATACCCTCGTGCGGTCCGGACCGGGAGCGGGCCTGGGTTTCGCCATCCCGATCAACCTGGCTAAGCGGGTGGCGGACCAATTGGCCTCTGGTGGCAAGGTGATTCATCCCTACTTGGGTCTCCAGCTGGTGCCGCTGACGGCAAGGGTCGCCCGGGAGAACAATCAGGATCCCAATGCCCTTTTGCAACTGCCCGAGCGCGATGGCGCCTTGGTCCAGAAGGTGCTTCCCCAAAGCCCGGCGGAGGCCTCGGGACTCAAGCGGGGCGACCTGGTGGTTTCGATTGCTGCGGACAGGGTCGCCACGCCAGCTGATTTGCTCAAGAGGGTCGAACAGGCCAAGGTGGGCGAACCCCTCCCCCTCAAGGTGGTGAGGGGTCAGCGGGAGATTCAGCTCTCGATCCGGCCGGCTGCCTTGCCCCAGCAGGGCCAGTCCCCCCATGGCCACCAATCCCCTGGCTAATTCGTTGACCGGGGAGGGGGGCACGGCTTGGCCGGCCCTGGTCAGTTACCGGATCGATCAGGAGGGGTTTCGAACATCTTTGCCAAGATCTCAGCAGTTATTATATAGTCAATTTGGCAATTTTACTGGTTGTGGATCAAATCATCTTCTTCCAGCCATGGACGTTTGCCTTTGCCGGACTTGCCTAGATGCTGGGGATTGTACTTAGCCTGGAGAATTTCGAGGCGAGGCTAAAATTGCTTCTCGGGCAGGCTGTCTTGGGCAACCTTGCTGGTTACACCAACCAAGAGATTCATGGTTTCAGGATTATCCATGGCATGAATCTTTCTTAATGGGTAATGACTCTCCCTAGGCTTTGTTGGACATCGGCTAGGGGCTGCCCGTGTTCAGTCGCTTGGGCATCACTGCGAGCCCGGTGCGCAGGAGGTCGCTCCCCATGGTGGGTCGCTGCTGAAGACGCTGTGGCACGGTTTTTGGTGCTTCTTAAGCCCTGCGACCACGGGCATCGCTAAGGCCAGGCTGGCGGCTTGGCGACCTGCCCATTCAACCGGGACAACCCGAGCCATGGAAGTGCAGGCGATCAGATCGCCATGGACGCTGATGCGTGAGCCAAGACAGTTGCCATCGCGCTGCCGCAGTCGCGGCTAGGGGCCTCCAGATACTCGAGCGTCAGGGGTCCCTTCAGGCCACTGCCATCCAGGGGCAGGATGGGCTTGGACCGGGGCCAAAGAGGTGGAGCTCCTTTTTGAGCTGGCGGTATCGGGGGGGCAGGGGTGACCGGATTGGGCTATTGGGCTTCCATTTTGGCCCCACCCCAAGCTTCAACCAGCTGCGGAGGACGCGAGCAAAGGGGCGATGTAGGATTGACCTTTGTTGAATTCGCTACGAACCCGCTTTGGCCAATAACAAGTCGTCCAAGAAACGCATCGAGATCGCCGAGCGCAACCGACTGCGCAACCGCACCTACAAGTCAGCCCTGCGCACCTTGATGAAGCGCTGCTTTGTCGCCTGCAGCACCTACGGCCAGAAGCCTGGGCCTGAGTCCAAGGCCGCCGTTGAGTCCTCCCTGAGTGCCGCCTTCAGCAAGATCGACAAGGCTGTGAAGGTGGGCGTGATGCATCGCAATACGGGCTCCAACCAAAAATCGAGGCTCAGTGCTGCGGTCAAGCAGGTTCTTGAGCCGGGCACCGGCGCTGAGCCAGCGGCGGCCTGATCGGCTCCGGCCTTGCTGCAGGCCCCTTGCTACCGTCACGCCGCTCGGTTTGACAGGTAACTCGTGGCCATGGAAGATCTTCAGCAACGCATGAAGCAAGCCGTTGCTGCGGCTGCGGTTGAGCAAATTCAGGACGGCATGGTGGTTGGCCTAGGTTCCGGCTCCACGGCGGCTCTGATGATTGAGGGCTTGGCAGCGAAGCTGCGCAGCGGCGCCTTACGCGACATCACTGGCGTGACCACGTCCTTTCAAGGTGAGGTCCTAGCCGCCGAGCTGGGCATTCCCCTCAAGAGCCTGAACGCCATCGATCACATCGACTTGGCCATTGATGGCGCTGACGAGGTCGATCCGGCTTTTCAGCTTATTAAGGGGGGCGGTGCGTGTCATGTTCAGGAGAAGTTGGTGGCTCGACGGGCTAAACGCTTCGTCGTGGTCGTGGATGCTGGCAAGTTGGTGGAAAGGCTCAACCTTTCCTTTCTTTTGCCCGTTGAGGTGTTGCCTGGGGCCTGGCGCCAGGTGAAGGCTGAACTGGCCGCCCTCGGTGGTGATTCCGAGCTGCGCATGGCCGTTCGCAAGGCCGGGCCAGTGGTGACAGATCAGGGAAACCTGGTGCTGGATGTCAGGTTCGCCGGGGGTATCGCCAACCCGGCCAGCCTTGAGTCAGCAATCAACAATCTTCCTGGTGTGCTCGAAAACGGCCTGTTCGTTAACCTCACCGACCAAGTGCTTGTCGGCGAGATCGTTGCTGGCGAAGCCCAGGTTCGGGATCTGATCCGTCGCTGATGCAGCAAGCCGATTCAACTGGAACCGCCCACCTGCTGGATCGCCACTACAAGCTGCCTTGGCCAACGGGCCCGAGGGGTTAGGACCTCACCTTTGCCATGGTTGGCGGGCCCGCAGGGGCAGGGGCCTCAGGGGGAAGCCAACCGTTGCCTGACTGATTCAGCGTGGCTGTGGAGCCCTTCGCTTGCGGCCAGGGTAATCACGGCGGGGCCGGTGGCCTCAAGGGCGGCGCGGTTGAAGCCGATCAAACTGGTCTGGCGCAGGAAGGTTTCGACGCTCAGGGCACCACTGAAGCGGGCGGTGCCGCTGGTGGGGAGGGTGTGGTTGGGGCCGGCTAGGTAATCCCCAACGGCCTCTGGACTCCAGGGCCCAAGGAAAATGGCCCCGGCGTGGCGGATGTGCTCGGCCAGGGGTTCGGGATGCTCCACCAGCAGCTCCAGGTGCTCAGGGGCAAAGCTGTCACTGAGGCGGGCAGCGGCTTCGAGGTCTGCACAGACCACAATCAGGCCCCAATCTTCCAGGGCTGCACGGGTGATGGCAGCCCGCGGGTGGTTTTCCAGTTGGGCGTCGATGGCCCTGGGGACAGCCGCCGCCAGTTCGCCGCTGGTGGTGATCAGGATCGCCGCCGCCAGGGGATCGTGTTCGGCCTGGGCCATTAGGTCGGCGGCGACATGCTCGGCTTTAGCGGTGTGGTCGGCAATGATCAGGACTTCGCTGGGGCCAGCAAGGGAGTCGATTCCCACTTGGCCGTACACAGCTTTTTTGGCCAAGGTCACCCAGATGTTGCCCGGCCCGCTGATCACATCCACCCGGGGTACGGTTTCGGTACCCCAGGCCAGGGCGGCGATTGCCTGGGCGCCGCCGACCTGGATGACTTCGTTGATGCCGCAGAGATGGGCTGCGGCCATGACCGTTGGGTTGGGTGCCCCGCCCGGACCCGGTGGGGTGACCATGACGATGCGTTCAACGCCAGCCACTCTTGCCGGAACGGCGTTCATCAACACGGTGCTGGGATAGGCCGCCCGACCGCCGGGCACATAAAGCCCCGCCCTCTGCACGGGCCGCCAGCGGCGGCCAAGCTTCTCGCCATGGGGACCGACAACGGCCAGGTCAGCCGGCAGCTGGCGGCGATGAAAATCGAGAATGCGGCGATGGGCCAGCTCCAGGGCTTGGCGCAGCTCGATGGTTGTGGCTTCCCAGGCGGCCTGCAGTTGGCTGCTGTCTAGACGAAGGGGCTGGGGCCGCACCCCGTCGAAACGTTCACTGAGGTCGAGCAGGGCGGCGTCCCCGCCGAGGCGCACCTGCTCCAGGATGGCGGCCACTGTTTCCTCTTCCTGGCGCCGTCGGCTACCGCCGGTGCGGGCGGCAATGGCCTCCAGTCTGGCGCCGGCGGCATCACCATCCGGTAGGCAGGTCAGGGTCACGGCAGTAGGGGTGGCCGTGGGTTGGGAACCGGATGCAATCAAGCTCTCATTTGGCATCGTTGCTTGAGGCTAGGGTCCGGGGCCCTGGTCGGCCTTGCGCCGCAGGCCCCGGCGACAATGGGTAATCCTCGGGCCCATCCGCCTCCATGGCCTCCTTGCCTGTCGTTGATCCCCTTAGCAGTGCCCCGGCCGCTCCAGCCCCTGCACTGGTTGATTCCCATTGCCACATCGTTTTCCGACAGTTCGACGACGATCTCGATGGGGTGGCCGCCCGCTGGCGGCATGCTGGCGTGCGGGCTCTGGTCCATGCCTGCGTCGAGCCGGGAGAGATTCAGGCCATCCGCGCCCTGGCGGATCGCTTCCCTGAAATGCGCTATTCGGTGGGTGTCCACCCCCTGGACACCGAGCACTGGCAGGCCGATACGGCGATGGTGCTGCGGGAAGCCGCCCTGGCGGACGATCGGGTTGTGGCCATCGGTGAGCTGGGCTTGGATCTCTATCGCCAGAAGAATCTTGAAGAGCAGCTGGCCATGTTGAGGCCCCAACTTGATCTGGCTCTCGATCTCGATCTTCCCGTGATCATCCATTGTCGGGATGCCGCCGAGCCCATGCTGGCCGAACTGCGGCAACGGCATCGCCAGGGCGCAGGCCTGAGGGGAGTTATGCACTGCTGGGGGGGCACCCCAGCAGAGATGGAGACCTTTTTGGAACTGGGCCTTTTCATCAGCTTCAGCGGCACGGTCACCTTCCCCAAGGCGCTCGATACCCATGAATGCGCGCGCCGCGTTCCGGCTGAGCGCCTCCTGGTCGAAACCGATTGCCCTTTCCTGGCTCCGGTTCCCCGTCGGGGTCAGCGCAATGAGCCAGCCCATGTGGCCCTGGTGGCCGAACGGGTGGCGGAGCTTCGGGGCGAAAGCCTGGCCAGCCTCGCCCTTAGCAGCTCCGCTAACGCCGTAACACTGTTCGGCTTGAAGCTTGACAAGGTATGATTTGAGATTGGCCTGGCAGCGGAGACGCTTCCATTTCCATCCTGGTTATTCAAGCCCTGGTGTCCCCAACCCTTTCCTCCGCCTCGGCAGCCGCCGAATCGGCTCTCTTCCGGTCCATCCGGTGAGAGAGGTTGGTGGTAATAGCCGTTCCCCCTCGGGGGGACGGCTATTCGCGTCGGCATCGTCCTTGGGGCTCCCCTGGGAATGAATGCGGATCTGACACCAGAGCCCCCTCCAGTCCGTCCCTTCTTTTTCGTTCCTGCAGGTCCACCGCATGAGCAGCGCGATCCAGGTCGCCAAGACCGTCACTTACCTTCCCGATCTCGTGGAGGTACAGCGGGCGAGCTTCAAATGGTTCCTGGAAAAGGGCCTGATCGAGGAACTCGACAGCTTTTCGCCGATAACCGATTACACCGGCAAACTTGAATTGCATTTTGTTGGCAATGAATATCGCCTCAAGCGGCCCCGTCACGATGTTGAAGAGGCGAAGCGACGGGACGCCACATTCGCTTCTCAGATGTATGTGACCTGCCGACTGGTCAATAAGGAAACTGGGGAAATTAAGGAACAGGAAGTCTTCATCGGCGAACTTCCGCTCATGACAGAGCGCGGCACTTTCATCATCAATGGCGCCGAAAGGGTCATTGTGAACCAGATTGTTCGGAGCCCTGGGGTCTATTTCAAGGATGAGCAGGATAAGAATGGGCGGAAAACATTCAATGCCAGTCTCATTCCTAATCGGGGTGCCTGGCTGAAGTTTGAGACAGATAAGAATGATCTTCTTCACGTACGCGTTGACAAGACACGCAAGATCAATGCCCACGTATTGATGAGGGCCATCGGCCTTTCCGATAATGATGTTCTCGATAAGCTTCGCCACCCGGAGTATTACCAAAAGTCTATCGAGGCCGCAAATGACGAAGGCATCAGTTCAGAAGATCAGGCTCTGTTAGAGCTCTACAAAAAACTCCGTCCCGGCGAACCCCCCTCTGTTAGTGGTGGTCAGCAGTTGCTGCATAGCCGCTTCTTTGATCCTAAGCGGTACGACCTAGGTCGTGTAGGGCGGTACAAGATCAACAAAAAGCTCCGACTAACGATCCCGGATGCGGTGCGTACCCTCACTCCAGAGGATGTACTCTCGACCATCGATTACCTGATCAATCTTGAGCTAGATGTTGGTGGAGCATCTCTTGATGATATTGATCACCTCGGCAACCGTCGGGTGCGTTCCGTTGGCGAATTGCTTCAGAACCAGGTTCGTGTTGGCCTGAATCGCCTCGAAAGGATTATTAAGGAGCGCATGACCGTAGGTGAAACAGATTCGCTCACTCCGGCTCAGTTGGTCAATCCCAAGCCCCTGGTGGCAGCGATCAAGGAGTTCTTTGGCTCCAGCCAACTAAGCCAGTTCATGGATCAGACCAACCCCTTGGCAGAGTTAACCCACAAACGCCGGATCAGTGCCCTAGGGCCTGGGGGCCTGACCCGGGAGCGGGCCGGATTTGCGGTTCGTGATATCCATCCTTCCCACTACGGACGGATTTGCCCAATCGAGACTCCGGAAGGGCCCAACGCCGGCCTAATTGGCTCCCTGGCTACCCACGCCCGGGTCAACGAGTACGGCTTCATCGAAACCCCTTTCTGGAAGGTGGAAAACGGGGTCGTTATAAAACAGGGGGCCCCCATCTACCTCTCTGCTGACCTGGAAGACGAATGCCGCATTGCCCCCGGTGATGTGGCCACGGACTCCGAAGGGAACATCACGGTTGATCTGGTGCCGGTGCGCTATCGCCAGGATTTCGAAAAGGTGCCCCCCCAGCAGGTCGATTACGTGCAGCTTTCACCGGTGCAGGTGATCTCCGTGGCTACTTCGCTGATTCCCTTTTTGGAGCATGACGACGCCAACCGAGCCCTAATGGGCTCAAACATGCAGCGTCAGGCTGTACCCCTGCTGCGTCCTGAAAGGCCCCTAGTGGGCACCGGCCTGGAAACCCAGGTGGCTCGCGACTCAGGCATGGTGCCGATTACCCGGGTCAACGGCACGGTCACATTCGTGGATGCCACCGCCATCGTGATCCGCGATGAGGAAGGCTACGAACATGTGCACCATCTGCAGAAGTACCAACGCTCCAATCAGGACACCTGCCTTAACCAGCGTCCGATCGTCAAGCTTGGCGACCCGGTGATCGCTGGCCAGGTGCTAGCCAATGGTTCTGCTTGTGAAGGCGGAGAGATCGCGTTGGGACAGAATGTATTGATAGCCTATATGCCCTGGGAAGGGTATAATTACGAGGATGCTATTCTCGTGAGTGAACGTCTAGTTCAGGATGATCTTTATACTTCTGTCCACATTGAGAAGTATGAGATTGAGGCTCGCCAGACCAAGCTCGGCCCAGAGGAAATCACTCGTGAAATTCCTAATGTTGCCGAAGAAAGTTTAGGCAATTTGGATGAGATGGGCATCATACGCATAGGTGCTTATGTTGAATCAGGGGATATTCTTGTTGGCAAAGTGACCCCCAAGGGCGAATCGGACCAACCCCCCGAAGAGAAATTGTTGCGGGCCATTTTTGGTGAAAAAGCCCGTGATGTTCGCGACAATTCCCTGCGGGTTCCAAGTACGGAGCGTGGCCGTGTAGTTGATGTTCGCATTTACACCCGCGAACAGGGCGATGAGCTACCTCCTGGTGCCAACATGGTCGTCAGGGTTTATGTGGCCCAAAGGCGCAAAATCCAGGTAGGGGACAAAATGGCTGGCCGTCACGGTAACAAGGGAATTATCAGTCGCATACTTCCCCGTCAAGACATGCCCTATCTGCCCGATGGCACCCCGATTGACATAGTGCTCAATCCCTTGGGTGTGCCCTCGCGGATGAATGTGGGGCAGGTTTTCGAATGCCTGATGGGCTGGGCTTCCTCCCACCTCGGTTGCCGGGTGAAGGTCGTGCCCTTCGATGAAATGCACGGAGCTGAGAAATCCAAACAGACCGTTCAGGCCTATCTCGAAGAGGCGGCTAAGCAACCCGGCAAGGAATGGGTCTATGACCCTGAGAACCCAGGCAAGATTCAGCTTATTGATGGTCGTAGTGGCGAAGCCTTCGATCAACCAGTGACCGTTGGTTATGCCCACATCCTGAAGCTAGTCCACCTTGTTGACGACAAGATCCACGCCCGCTCCACTGGTCCTTACTCCCTTGTGACCCAGCAGCCATTGGGTGGTAAGGCCCAGCAGGGCGGCCAGCGATTGGGTGAAATGGAAGTTTGGGCTTTAGAAGCCTATGGGGCTGCCTACACCTTGCAAGAGTTGTTGACGGTCAAGTCCGATGATATGCAGGGTCGGAACGAAGCTCTAAACGCAATTGTCAAGGGCAAACCCATACCGCGTCCGGGAACTCCCGAATCCTTCAAGGTGTTGATGCGCGAGCTCCAATCCCTTGGTCTTGACATAGCAGTCTATACCGATAGCGGCGAAGAAGTTGACCTCATGCAAGACGTCAACCCCCGTCGCAGCACCCCTAGCCGTCCCACCTACGAGTCCCTGGGGGTAGCGGATTATGACGACGACTGATCTTTTGATCGAAAACCGGTCCGAATGACTGTTCGGTCTGTTTCCCTGTCTGTCTGTCTTTCTCCCTTGAATGAGCAAGCGCTCCCCACACCCCGATGTCTAACAGCAACCTTCGCACTGAAAACCACTTCGACTACGTCAAGATCACGCTCGCATCGCCAGAGCGGATCATGCAGTGGGGCCAGCGCACACTCCCCAATGGTCAGGTGGTCGGTGAGGTAACCAAACCAGAAACCATCAATTACCGCACCCTTAAGCCCGAGATGGACGGGCTCTTTTGTGAGAAGATTTTTGGCCCTTCCAAAGATTGGGAATGTCATTGCGGTAAGTATAAACGAGTTCGTCACCGCGGCATTGTCTGTGAGCGATGCGGCGTTGAGGTCACCGAAAGCAGGGTGCGTCGTCATCGCATGGGGTTTATCAAGCTGGCGGCTCCGGTGTCCCATGTCTGGTATCTCAAGGGGATCCCCAGTTATGTGGCGATTCTTTTGGATATGCCGCTCCGAGATGTTGAGCAGATTGTTTACTTCAACTGCTACGTTGTACTCGATCCGGGTGATCATAAAGATCTCACCTATAAGCAACTCCTGACAGAGGATGAGTGGCTAGAGATCGAAGACCAGATTTTTGCGGAAGACTCCGAAATCGAAAATGAGCCTATCGTCGGCATTGGTGCCGAAGCGCTAAAGCAACTGCTTGAGGATCTGCAGTTAAACGAAATTGCCGAACAATTGCGCGAGGAAATTAATGCAAGTAAGGGGCAGAAACGGGCTAAATTGATTAAGCGGCTTCGGGTGATCGATAATTTCATCGCCACCAATGC
>CAMDWF010000011.1 GCA_945878795.1 Synechococcus sp. UW140 | reverse complement strand
ATCCCTGGCTTCCCCACCATCATCCCCCACCCCAAGGACTCCTGCGTCGCTTCCGATCGTCTTGCCGCGATCGCCATCGGCAGTGAGGCTCCCGCTCTGCCCAGGTTGTCACCCCCTCTGAGTTTCCATGACCCCCGTAGCCGCCAAGGTTGATTCCACCGTCGCCGTTGCCAGCGAAATCCTGACCACGGACTTGGTGGCCGAAACTTCTTCTCCCTTGGAGGTCCTGGATCTAATTTCCGACAAGACCAAGGCTAAGACGGGGGCAACAACCAAAGCCGGAGTCACCAAGAAGGCCGCCCCCAAAACGGCAGCTAAAAAAAGTGGCGACAAACCCAAAACTGCCCGCAAAACCGCCCTAGTCGCCCAGCTGAAAGAAAATGGTCCCACCCTGGATGTGGCGGCCCACGAGCTCGTGGTAGCGGCAGATTCGGTCGAGGTTGAGGCCAGCCTGGATGATGACGGCGACTTGGAGGGAGTTACCGACGAGGGTAAAGACAGTCGCAGCGCCCGCGCCCTAAGCAGCATCAAGGTAGGACCCAAGGGTGTCTATACCGAGGATTCGATCCGCGTCTATCTGCAAGAAATAGGCCGCATCCGCCTGCTGCGACCTGATGAGGAAATCGAACTTGCCCGCAAAATCGCCGATTTACTGCAGCTAGAGGAACTGGCCACCCAGTTCGAAACCGACCATGGTCATTATCCCGACACGAAAGAATGGGCAGCTCTTTTAGAGATGCCCCTGATCAAGTTCCGGCGCCGGTTGATGCTGGGGCGACGGGCCAAGGAGAAAATGGTTCAATCCAACCTGCGCTTAGTTGTCTCCATTGCTAAGAAATATATGAATCGTGGTCTTTCTTTCCAAGATCTGATTCAAGAAGGCAGCCTCGGCTTGATTCGCGCCGCCGAAAAATTTGACCACGAAAAAGGATATAAGTTCTCCACCTATGCCACCTGGTGGATTCGCCAGGCTATTACCCGCGCCATCGCCGACCAGAGCCGTACAATCCGCCTGCCGGTCCATCTTTACGAAACCATCTCCCGGATCAAGAAAACAACCAAAACGCTCTCCCAGGAATTTGGCCGCAAACCCACCGAGGAGGAAATCGCCGAAAGCATGGAGATGACCATTGAAAAGCTACGTTTTATCGCCAAATCGGCCCAGCTACCCATTTCCTTAGAAACTCCTATCGGCAAAGAGGAAGATTCCAGGTTGGGTGATTTTATTGAGGCTGACATCGAAAATCCCGAACAGGATGTCGCTAAAAATCTTTTACGTGAAGACCTAGAGGGGGTCCTAGCCACCCTTAGCCCCCGCGAGCGTGATGTGCTGCGCCTTCGCTACGGACTCGACGATGGTCGCATGAAAACCCTGGAGGAAATCGGCCAGATCTTTGATGTGACCCGCGAGCGCATTCGCCAAATCGAAGCTAAGGCCCTGCGGAAACTGCGCCATCCCAATCGCAATGGCGTATTGAAAGAATATATCAAGTGAGGTATACATTCTCTTGAAATCTGACTTGAGGCTCTCGATCGTCCTGCCTACCTATAACGAACGCGATAACATATCTCCGATTGTGGCCAAGCTGTCTGCCCTTGCCAAAGACTATCGCTTGGAAGTGTTATTTGTGGACGACGATTCGGCCGATGGTACGGCTGATGAAATCCTCCGACTCTCCCGTTGCCACGATTTCATCAGGCTGGTGAGGCGCGTTGGACGCTTCGGCCTCTCAAGCGCCATCAAGGAAGGCCTGCTAAATGCCACCGGCGATCTTGTGGTGGTTATGGACAGTGACGGTCAGCACGAACCCGCCGCCGTGCGGGAGTTGCTTCAACAGCTACGAAGCACAGGCAGCGATCTGGTGATCGGCAGTCGCTTTCACGCCGATGCGGCCATCCTGGGCCTCAGTCAGCAACGTCAGCGCAACTCCACCCTCGCTAACCGGGTTGCCAGGTACAGCCTGCCTGGTTATCGCCGCTTGACGGACTACATGAGTGGTTTCTTTGCCCTAGTTCCCGAACGTTGTTTGCCGTGGGTTAGGCGGGTCGACGTCAACGGTTTCAAATTTCTCTATGAGCTGCTTGCCATCAGCCACGGCCAGCTTAAGGTGAGCGAAATTCCCCTAAGTTTCCTACCTCGTACCAGCGGCGAATCCAAGCTTAATCTTGCCGTGGTCTGGGATCTTGGCCTCTCCATTTTGCATACTTTGGTGGGTCGTTTGCTGCCGCGCCGCGCCATCAGTTTTGCCCTCGTCGGTGGCAGTGGCGTCCTATTTCACCTCTTGCTCTATGGCTTGGCGCGGCGACTTTTTGGCTTCAGTTTTGAGGCGGCCCAGGCCCTAGCCATTGTGGCCACCGCCAGCTCCAACTACCTGATCAACAACATCCTCACCTTCCGCGCCCAACAGCTCAAGGGGCCCAAGCTGATCGGGGGACTGGTGCGTTTCCTTGTGGTGACCTCCCTGGGCATGGTGGCCAATATCGGCGTCTCTTCCGCGTTCCTGCATCGCGTCAGCCACCAGACCCTGCTGGCCGTTCTGGCAGGCATAGCCGTAGACTTCGTTTGGAAATACGCAGCTTCTTCCCGATTCGTCTGGAATACGCCCGCGTGAGCCCTTCCTTGGATGGCCCATGCCAGGGCGGGGATGCCCTGATCCCGTGGCCGTAAGTTAAGAGGCCGCTAAGGACCCCGGCCAATGCAGGCTGATCCCGGACCTGGCCAGGGCCCATGGGTTGTACCCATCAGTGGTGATGCCCGCCCCAGGCAGGCCACCCTGTCTCCCCTGGGGGTTCTACTGCCCCTGGTCACTCTCTTAAGCCTGTGCTGGCTGGCCTTTTTCAATGGCCTCGGCAGCCTGGGGCTGATGGACAAGACCGAAGCCTTGTTTGTCGAAGTCGCCCACCAGATGGTGCTGCGCCAGGATTGGGTGACCCCTTGGTGGAACGGCCAGACCTTCTTCGATTACCCCGTCTGGGGCTATTGGATGGTGGCCCAGAGCTTCCGCTGGTTTGGGCCCACGGAATGGGCGGCACGGCTGCCGGTGGCCCTGGCCGCGACAGCGACCGTGATGGCTGCCTGCGGACTGGTCTATCTGTGGGGATCGGCCCAGGAAGCGCCCCGCACCCGGCTGATCCGGGCTTGCGTGGCGGCGGGGGTGCTTGCCACGACCCCAGGCTGGATCGGCTGGGGGCGCACCTCCACCACGGACATGTTTCTCGCCAGTGCGATCAGCCTGGCGCTCTTCGGTTTTCTGATCAGCCATCGGCTGGCCGGCCATCGACTCTGGGAACCCTTGGGGCGCATCGCCCTGGCCCTGTTCAGCGGCATCGCCGTGCTGGCCAAGGGGCCCGTGGGCCTGCTGTTGCCGGCCTTGGTGATCGGGGCCTTCCTCACCTGGCGAGGCCACTGGCGACGCTGGGCCCGACCGGTTCCCCTGCTGGCTATGGCACTTTTGTTTCTTGGCGTTGTGCTGCCTTGGTATAGCGCCGCCACCGAGGCCAACGGCAGCGCCTTTTTGAATGGTTTTCTGGGCTTCAGCAACCTGAAGCGCTACACGAGCGTGCTTTACGCCCATCCGGGCCCCCCCTGGTTCTACCTGCCCTGGCTGCTGCTGCTGCTGCTGCCTTGGAGCTTCTTTCTGCCGGCCGCCCTTATCGGTCGCGGGCGCTGGTGGAGTTTTCGTCGGCGCGCTGGAGCGGGCCATCCCGGCGATGAGCTGCAACTTTTTCTGGTGCTGTGGTTAGGCCTGGTGGTGGCCTTTTTTTCGGCGGCTGCCACCAAATTGCCCGGCTACATCCTGCCGGCCCTGCCGGCAGCCAGCCTGCTGGTGGGCCTGTACTGGCGACCGTGGGCCGCCGATGGCCAGCCGGAATGGCGCAGCCCCGTGGGCGGTTGGACCGTCAGCGGCGGCGGTTGGATCCAGACCGCCCTGCTGGGGGGCCTGGCCCTGGCCGGCCTCCAGGCCCCCAATTGGGCGTCAACGGACCCCGCCTATCCCCATCTTGGCGCCGCCCTGGCCAGCTCTGATCTGCCTCTTCGGCTTGCGGGCCTCCTGGCAGCCATGGCGCTGGTCAGTGCCTGGCTACTGGTGCGGGGCCAGGGGCGCTGGCTCTACCTCCCTAACTTGGTCGGCTTTGCGGGCCTGTTGGCCCTCGTGATCGCCCCCTTGGGCCCCCTTTTGGATCGGGAACGGCAGGCCCCAGCCCGGCAGCTGGCCCTGGAGGCCCGCCGCCTGGCCCGCCCCGGCGAACCGCTCTGGGTGGTGGGCACCAAGCGCTACAGCACCTTGTTTTATGGCGGCGAAACGGCCCGTTTCGTCTCCGGGCGCGACGAATTGCAGGACAGCCTCAACGATGCCCAGCGCGGGCAGGGCGGCCCCGGCCAGCGGCCGTCCTCCATCCGCCTCCTGGGCGATCGTCGCGAGCTTGAGCGACTGCGTCTGTCTCCTGCTGCCGTTCAAGAACTAGCCCGTCGGGGCGAGCAGCAGATCTGGCGCCTGACGCCGCCATGGACAGGCAACCCATGAAACTGGAGCTGAGATCCCAGGATCTGACCCTGGTGGCCATCTGCATTGCCCTGGTGGCCATTTTGACAATTTTAATCAAAGGGGAGGCGGCCCAAGCCCTGGACCGCTTCCTGCTGGACGGGCTGCACGATTGGTTGCCAGGGGGCCTGCAGGCTGGCCTGCTCAAGGTGTATCAACTAAGCGGTGTCGGCGTTACCGGCCTGCTCGTGGCGGCCTCCCTGGCCTATCTGGCCCTCAAGCGCTGGTGGCGCGACCTCGGCCTGCTGGTCCTCTCCACCGGGGGCATCCTGGCGATCGTGGATCTGGTGCTCAAACCCCTGTTTGACCGTTCCCGGCCCCCCGAAAAGCTCCTGGTGGTGGAGGGACACAGCTTCCCCAGTGGGCATGCGGCCGGCTCAGTGGCCTTTTATTTCGCCATGGTGGCTATCCTTGCCGCCCACTATCCCCATCTGCGGCGCCCCCTTGCGGTGGCCGCCAGCGCCTGGATCACCCTGGTCTGGTGCAGCACATTGGTGGCCAGGGCCCATTGGCCCAGCGACCTGCTGGCCGGCGGGGCCGTCGGCACCGCCTGGCTCACCCTTTGTCTGGGGCTGTGGCGCTCGCGGCGCCACAGCCAAAGCTGAGCGGCAGCAAGCGGAGCTTGGATCAGGCAGAGCGCCTTGACCCCCCATATTGGGAGCACTACAAACCGAGGCCTTGGCCCCTACCCCACCTTCCCCTGCCCTCTCCCAGGAGCCCTCAGGCGAGACCCTGACCCTCGAGCGCTTGCGGGGGCTGAGGACCGCCCCAACGTTGAGCCTGGAGCAACGGCAACAGCTGAAGCAGGAACTGGCCCAGGTCCTGGCCCCTTGCCAGTGGTTCACCTTGGGGATAATGGCCCCTGGGGAATTGGAGGCGTTAGCGGCCCTGCGCGCCTTGGAATTGGCCCTGGGCTGGTCGGCCCTAGCGGCGGCCAGCGAACCCGCCGCAGTCGCCCTTGGCCACTCGGTGTTTCTCAAGGGGAACCAGCGCATCGGCACCTATTTGTTGCGCCAGGAAGATGGTCTAGGCGAAGGCCTATTGATCACCGGCCACCACAGGGAGGATTCCAGCGTGGAAGGGACCTGGGGACCCTTACCCCTGGACTTCTTCGTGGCGCAAGTGCTGGCTGGCGATCCCGCTGATGCCTAGGCTGATCAAGCCTTACGGCAAATCCGCCTGCCTTGCCGCCCTCTGATGACCAGCCCCTCCCTGCGCATCGCCTCCCGCCGCAGCCAGCTGGCCATGGTGCAGACCAACTGGGTGCGTCAGGCGCTGCTGGAGGCCCATCCGGATCTAGGGATCAGCATTGAGGCCATGGCCACCCAGGGCGACAAAATTCTGGATGTGGCCCTGGCCAAGATCGGTGACAAGGGCCTTTTCACCAAGGAATTGGAAGCCCAGATGCTGGTGAACCAGGCGGATATCGCCGTCCACAGCCTCAAGGACCTGCCTACCAATCTGCCCGATGGCTTGATGCTGGGGTGCATCACCGAGCGGGAGGATCCGGCGGATGCGCTGGTGGTGCATGAACGCCATCGGCAGCTCAACCTGGCCACCCTGCCGGCAGGGGCCGTGGTTGGCACCAGCTCGTTGCGGCGACTGGCCCAATTGCGCCACCACTTTCCCCAACTGGTTTTCAAGGATGTGCGTGGCAATGTGATCACCCGCCTCGAAAAACTGGATTCCGGCGCCTACGACTGCCTGATCCTGGCGGCCGCCGGGCTGGAGCGCCTGGGACTGGCCGAACGCATCCACGAACGCATTGATCCCTCGATCTCCCTGCATGCGGTGGGGCAGGGGGCCCTGGGCATCGAATGCCGCCGAGGAGATGCCACCGTGCTTGGCCAGATCAAGGTGTTGGAACATCTGCCAACCGCCAGGCGCTGTTTGGCGGAGCGGGCCTTTCTAAGGGAGCTGGAGGGGGGCTGTCAGGTGCCCATCGGCGTCAACACCCGCTTCGAAGGCGACGCCTTGGTGCTGACGGGCATGGTGGCCAGCCTGGATGGTCAACGCCTGATCCGCGATGAGGCCCGTGGCGACCAGGCCGACCCGGAAGCTATCGGGGTCGCCCTGGCTCAAAGCCTTAGGGCCCAGGGGGCCGGCACCATTCTGGAGGAGATCTTTGCCACCGTCCGACCAGAAGCCTGAGGTCGGGGCCGCGACGCCGACCCTCGGCGCCGTCACGGTGATCAGGGCTGAAGTGCCCGCCAAGATGCGACGGCCCCCCCTGCAGCCCAATATCGACCGGCGGCCAAACGCCCAGGGTTTTCCCTTCGAGTGGACCCTGCTCGCCTGGGCCGCCCTGGTGGGGATCAGCACCGGGCTGGCGATCGTGGCATTCCATGAAGTCCTCGACTTCCTGAATAACTACCTCTTCGGCCCCTTTGTCGAGGGGCTGCTGGAGATCAGCCGCTCACCGGTGGCGGCGGCGGCCCAGGTCCCGGAAGCGCCATTGACCCTGCCTCCCCCCCCGGCCCACGATGGGGCCACACCCCTTAAGGCCCTGCTGCAACTCGGTCTCGGCAGCATCGGTTTTCTGACCGGTCCCCCCCCGCCAGCGGCCCCAGCGCCGCTGCCGCCGTCCGGGCCTGCCGCCCCGGACTGGCTGGCCCTCTGGCCGGTGGTGGTGGTTCCCACCTTGGGGGGACTGGCCGTTGGGGTGTTGCGCCGCTTCGGCGGTCCCCTGGGACCGGGCGTGCCCAGCCTGATGGCAATGGCCGAAGGCGCCGAAGATCCGGCCCCGATACCACCCCTGCTGCGCCTGCTGACGGCGTCCCTCAGCCTTGGCAGTGGCGCCTCCCTGGGGCCTGAAGGCCCCAGCGTGGAGAGTGGCGGCAATCTGGGACTGTGGTGGGCCCGCCTTGGGCGCCTCTCCCCCCAGTCCCAGCAGACATTGGTAGCCGCCGGGGTCGCCGCTGGTCTGGCGGCGGGTTTCAAGGCCCCGATTGCGGGGGTGTTCTTTGCCTTTGAAGGCAATGTCAATACCAGCGCCACCCGACCCAACCTGAGGGCCGTGCTGGTGGCGGCGGTGGCCTCAGCCCTTGTGACTCAATTGCTGTTGGGCGATGAGCCGATTCTGCGGCTGCCCGCCTATCAGGTGCGCTCCCCGCTGGAACTGCCCTTGTATCTGGGACTGGGGATCCTGGCCAGCCTTATGTCCCTCGCTCTGATCAATCTGATGGCGGTCGGCCGGAACAGCAGAGTGCAATGCCTGCTGGAAAAACTGCCGCCGGGCCTGGCCACCGCCTTGGGGGGGGCGGCGGTGGGGGCCCTGGCATTGGCCTTCCCCCAGGTACTTGGCGTTGGTTACGACACGATTGAGGCCCTGCTGGGTAGTGATCAAGGCATTCCCCTGATCACATTGGCTAGCCTCTTGGTCGTGAAATTATTGGCGACCAGCATCAGTAACGCCACCGGATTCGTGGGCGGCGGTTTCGCCCCGGCCCTGTTTCTGGGCGCCACCCTTGGCAGCGTTTATGGACAGTTGCTGGGCGAAGGGGGACTGGGCTTGCCGGTGGCTGAAGCCCCTGCCTACGCCATGGTTGGCATGGCGGCGGTGCTCGCCGGCAGTGTCAGGGCCCCTTTGACTGCCCTGCTGCTGTTGTTCGAACTGACCCGGGACATCCGCATCGTGTTGCCCTTGATGGCGGCGGCGGGCCTGAGTGCAGCCCTCGTCGACCGCTGGCAGAGCGTCAAACCGACCACCCTGCTGGGGGCCGACCGCGACGAAGAACGCCGGCGGGAGCGGCTGGCGGCCTTAGGTGTGATTGAGGCTCTGGAACCGGAGGCGCCGCTGGTCCTGCCGGCCCAAACCCCCGCATCAATGGCCCTGAGCGAGTTGATTGCCGCCCATGGCCACTGTTTGCTCGTGGTTGATGAAGGCGAAGCCAACGTCGTGGGCATAGTCACCCTCGCTGACATTCAGCAAGCATTGAATGCCGCCCACCAACGGGGAAAATCGCTGAGTTTGGGCGAATGCCGCCGCAATGATCTGGTCTGGTTAGCGGATTCGTCCCACCTTGATGATCTCGAGGACCAGCTAGGTCCCCAAGGCATCCGTCAGGTGCCTGTTTTCGCCGTGACAGCAACCATGGCCGGACCCCTGCCCAGGGGGCTTCCTGCAAGCGGCTTGCGATTGGATGCGTTGAGGGGGTTAGCAAGTCGGGATGGCTTGGCCATTGCCTTGGCCCGCCAAGACCATCAGGAGGCCATTTCTGAGCAATCGGTTGCAACTAAGGCCCTGGCCACTGGATCAACCTGAGAGAGCAAACCCAGGATGCGTTGTAGGTCCAAGTCCGAAAGCTCTCCGTCACTACCCCACTTCAAGGCAGTGCTGTTGAGCTGATCGGTGGTGTATCTGGGGAGAGTATCGGGGACCATAGGGGTAGGGGCGCCAATTCGAGACACCTGGACTTGGATCAGGTATTAAATTTTACGGGAAAGTCTTGGGTTGAACACCAAAGTGGGATCAATCCCCAGAATCTCTTTTGGTTTGGATTCGGGCTAGAGCGGGCTAGAGCCCCAGCCAAAGCAAAGGCCCGAGCAGGCCTCAGGGAGTCACGATCACCGGCGTGCCCACTTCCACCTGGTCAAACAGCTGGCGGACATGGGGTCCCAACATGCGGACGCAGCCTGCGGAGACGGCGGCGCGGGTCTTGACCCACTGCTCCCAGGCAGGGGGAGTGCCGTGGATGCCGAACTGGTCTTTGGCGGTGGTGTGGAAGCCCAGCCAGCGATCACCCAGGGGGCCCAGGGGGCCGATGGTGGGGTTGTTTCTTCCGGTCTTGGTGCTCTGGTACTGGGGATTGACCACCTTGTTGCGCACCGCGAAACGACCGGTGGGGGTGGGGGTGGCGGGGTCGCCGATGGCCACGGGCCATCGGCCCAGCACCTGGCCATTGTCCAGGAGGCTGATGGTGCGCTTGCCCAACTCCAGACGGATTTCGCGGGTGCTCGTGTAAGCAGCGGTCGTGGCAGCCGGCACCGACGGCACCGCCGCTCCCGAAGTGCGGCTGGCCCGGCTCGGGACCGTACCGTTCTGGACCGTACCGGTCGGAGCCGCACTGGTCGGAGCCGCACCGGTCGCTGTCTGGGGACGGGAGACGGCAGGGCTGGCAACCACCGGGATGGAAGGCAATGGCGGCGGGGGTTCCAGGGCCAGGGCCGGCCTGACTCCCAGGGCTACCGCTGCGGCCATCAGGCCGGTGGTGCACAGACCCCACCCCGGGACCCGAGCAGCCCCGGGATTGGATGGGCAAACGGTTGGGCCGCAGGGATTGGCGCTCATGGGTTGGTCGCGGAAAGGGTGGACAATTAACGGCCCATACGGGTCCGATGAAAGGGGTGTGGGGGTGATCAGCCCACCAACTTGGGGTCGATGGTTGAGGTATAGCGCACCTCGCACTCCTTGATAACCCTCACGGCCTCGGCACTGTCAAAGAAGCCATTGACGTGGCAGGTGCCTGGCTTTTTGAGGTCCTTGTAATGCTCCCAGTAATAAGTGGTTTCCGTGAGCCACTGGGCCCCTAGCTGCTCATGGGAGGTGATGTGGTCCATGCGCTTGTCATCCGCCAGCACGGCGATGACCTTGTCGTCGACCTCACCGCCGTCGTCGAATTTCATGATGCCGATGATGCGGGCCTCCACCAAGGAACCGGGGACCAGGGGTTCGCTGACCCCCACGATCTCGATGTCCAGGGGATCGCCATCCTCGTCCCAGGTGCGGGGGATGCAGCCATAGGCGAACGGGTAGGCCAGGGAGGAATACCCGACCCGATCGAGCTTGAGGTGACCGGTTTCGGTGATCAGTTCGTATTTGTTGATCGTGCCTGAATTGAGCTCGACGATCGCGTTCAACCTCAGCTTGCCCTCGTCGGCGAAGGCCGGCAGCACGTGCAGGAGGTTGAGCATCGTGCGGCTGGGGGCGTGGTCGATGTTCGCCAAGGGGAGGGGGCAAAGCGGAAGAATCTTAAAGAAAAGGTCCCCGTTCAGCCAGCCAGCTGGTCCACCTTGGCGGCCAGGTAGGTGAGGAAGGGTTCCGCCCCCAGGGGCCGCCCCGTCACCTGCTGCACCAGCTCCTCGCCATTGACCGAGCGGCCCAGGGGCCATACCCGGGCCGCCAGCCAGCCCCGCAGCCGCAACTCCTCGCCAGATGCCACAAGGGTTTCCAGTGGCCCGAGGTCCTGCTCCAGGGTTTGGGTCAGCTGGGCGCTGATCAGGTGCCCCAGGGCATAGGAGGGGAAATAGCCAAACAGCCCCTCAGCCCAGTGGATGTCCTGGAGGCAGCCTTCGCTGTCGCTGGGCGGCCGCAGGCCGAGCAGGGCGACCATGCGGCGGTTCCATTCGGCGGGCAGGTCGGCCACCGGCAGATTGCCTTCCACCAGCTCCAACTCCAGTTCGTAGCGCAGCACGATGTGGAGGCCATAGCTGAGTTCGTCGGCCTCCACCCGGATCAGGCCGGGCCGCAGCGGATTGAGGCACCGCCAGAAGCCCTGGCTGCTGCCCCAGGCCTCGACACCTGCGGCGGCCTGGAAGCGGGGAAACCAGCGATCTGCGAAGGCACGACTGCGGGCTACCCGACATTCCCAGAAGAGCGATTGGCTCTCGTGCACCCCCATGGAGGTGGCCTCACCCAGGGGCCAGGGGAAGTAGTGCTGGCCGTCCTGGGGCAGACCCTGCTCGTAGAGCGAGTGGCCCCATTCATGGGCCGTGGCCAGGAAGGCGGAGAAGGGCTGGCCCGGCACGACCCGGGTGGTGATGCGGAAGTCCTGGGGACCGACCGTGCAGGAAAAAGGATGGGCCGACCTGGAGCGCTGGCAGCGGTGCCCGTCATAGCCCCAACCCTCCAGCAGTTCGGTACAGAGGGCCTCCTGGGGCCCCTCGGGGAGATCAAACGCCTCTGCTGGGCCGGCAGCGGCGCGCTCGCCCAGCTCGGCGGCCCGATCCAGGAGGGCCGGCAACTGCTTCTTGAGGGGGGCAAATAGCTCGTCGAGACGGGCCTTGCTGATGTCGGGCTCGAAGGGTTGGGCCAGGGTTTCCCAGGGGCTGCGGGCGATCGGCTCGGCGGCCGCTAGCTGGGCGGCCTGGTCGCGGCGCAGGTTGAGGAGCTCCTGAAGGGCCGGCGCGAACAAGGGAAAATCATTGGTGTGCCGGGCTTGCTGCCAAAGGGCATTGCCTCGAGACTGGGCTTGGGCGAGGCGCCCGACTAGGTCGGGATCCAGACACCGCTGGCGCGCCAATTCCAGGCGCAATAACTGCAGGTTGCGGTGGCTTTGCGGCGGCGACTCGGGCTCCAGCTCGGCTTCGGCGGCGTCTAGCAGGTCGACGTATTCCTGTTGGCTTTGGCGCTGGTGCAACTGGGTGGCCAGCAGGGCCAGTTGCTCGCCGCGCCAGGGGGCCCCCGCCGCTGGCATCACCGTGTTCTGGTCGTAATAGAGGGCGCTACTTATCGAGCCGAGCAGACGGGTCTTGTGCAGGTAGGCGTGCAGACGCCCGGAGGCGGAAGCCGATGCACTCATGTGGGGCGAACATCAATGGCCCCAGCATGGCGGCAAGGGAAGGCCGTGACTACGGATGCCCGTATCCCAGAAGTCCTACGGCAGGAGGCCAGGGCGGTGAAGCTGGAACGATCCCAAAGTTCAGTAGACAAGAGATCGGAATGCGCGAGATCGTTTTCCTGGTTACGGCGGAGCGGCCTGGGCACATAGAGGCCACGGCTCCAGATAGCTCCCTCCGGGTGCAGGCCGCCAGCCTGGAGGAACTGCATCAAGAAGCCCGCGAAGCTCTGATGGCCAAGGTGGGAGCTGCCCACAACAGCTACCGGATTCGCTTCTGCCGTCCTTTGAGTCCAAAACCACGGCCGGAGGGGCCACACCAGCTCCAACTGGGGCAGGCATCAACCCCTGAATCCCCAGCAGCTGTCTTGGCCCGCCGGGACGCTGCTGGGGCTGAAGCCAGGGCTCTATAACTGCGCAGACCCAAAGTTCAGAGCGCCGAGAGGCCCTGGGCCAGGCCGGTGGTCACCGCCGTCAGAAAGGGCAGATCGAGGCTGGCGATGGTGTCGCTGGGTTGGTGGTAATGGGGGTTCCGCAGAAAGGAGGTGTCCGTTGCCATCACGGCGGCGTAACCCTGGTCCCAGAAGGGGCTGTGATCGGAACGACGGACATCCGGCAGCAGGCGGCCCGCCCGGGGCACAGGCAACACCTTGGTGGGCACATGGCGCCCCAGGCGCCTAGCCAGTGCTGGTAGCAGGGGTAGGGCCCTGAGGTTGGCGACCAGGGCCAGGAAGTCGCCGCGCTGGCCATAAAGATTGCGCATCACCGCAAGGGGATAGCGCTGCTGGCTGGAGGTGTAACCGAGCATCTCCAGGCTCAGCATCAGGCCAAGATCCTGGCCGCTGGCCTTGAGCTGGGCAGCCAGCGCGATGCTGCCCAACAAGCCCAATTCCTCCTGGTCAAAGGCCACCAGCCAGACGGGACGGCGGGGCGGCTCATGGGCCCAGTGCTGCGCCAATTCCACCAAGGCCGCCAGGCCGGTGGCGTTGTCATCAGCGCCGGGGGAATGCAAAGGACCGTCGTAGTGGGCGCCCACCAGTAGGGGAGGGCGGTGCGATTGGCGGCCCGGCAACCGCAGAATCAAATTGCACCCGGCCTGGGAGCCGGCCCCAAAGCGATGCTCTTCAAAGGGGCCGAGGGGGGCCAGCAGGGCCGATAGCTCGGCGCGCACGGCCAGTAGAGCCAGGCGATCCCAGTGGCTGTGGCGGGGGTGGGCCCAACGCTGCAGATGGACCAGCAGGCGCTGCTGCAGGCCGGGGGCCAGGGACTGGGCGCAGGGCGACATTGCAGGCCCCTAATTCCAATGAATCTGCATCGGCACCGATCCCTCCAGGCTGCGTTTCACCGGGCAGGCCTCACCGGCGCGGCGTAGTTTTTGACGCTGGTCGTAATTGAGTGCCGCCGGCAGGGTCACCCACACCTCCAGCTCGGCGATGCGGCGCACACCCGAGCTGGTCATGCGTTTATTTACCTTGGCGCTGCTGCCCTCAATCGCAAACCCGTCGCGATCGGCCGTGATGCCCATGATCGTCAAGATGCAGGTGGCCAGCGCCGCCGCCACCAGATCGGTGGGTGAGAACGCCTCGCCCCGGCCCTGGTTGTCAATGGGGGCATCGGTTTGGATCGTGATCCCGGAGGGACCATGCACCGCACTGCAGCGCAGGCCACCGTCGTAGGTGCTGGTGGAGAGGGTCATGGCTGAAGGGGGGGAGGGGTGCAGTGCTGGAGGTTTTCGAGATTATTCGCTTCCAGTTTGGTGGCTCAGGTGAATGGCATGGCTGGAAAGTGCTCTGAGCCCTTGGCGGAAACTTCTCAGGCTGCCTGATCGAAACTATGGCGGCCTGGACTGAGGATCGCTGCGCTCCTCCCCCATGCGCTGCTGCTGATGCCGGCAGGCGTCATGATCGGGTCGAATTATCCGATCCCCTTTGACCCGGCAAGGCTTGCAGCGGAATTCGCCAGTCCGCGTATCTGGCGCATTTGCGCGCTGGTAACAAAGAGTTCAGCGATTAGGCCAGCCTATTTGCCGGCACCCCTTTGCAATGGCTGCCGGGGCAGAAGCGCGAAGAAGTGCCGCTGACCAATGTTTTCATGTGTCATGAATTTTATCTGAACAACCCCAGCACGGACACGGATTACTTTGTGCGTAGCCGAAACACTTCGGGGCAGCGCCATGCGGATGCCAGCTAGCGCTGCCTGATTGGATCACATCCCTAGCGCACGGCGATAGAGATCTAGCAGCGTTTCCTGTTCGTTCTATTCCTCTAATTCCTGCTTACGTAGCCGGATCACCGCGCGTATCACCAGTATGCCAGAGTCTGCTGATTTTGCTTCCGCGAAAATATCCTTTAAGTCGCTGTACAGTACCTTGTTTCTTCTTTCAGGCGTTCAATACGTTCAACGATGGACTGCAGCTTTTCGCCGGCAATGCCGCCGACTTATGTTGTTGTTCTCTAACCGCGCTCATGAGCACGAATGAGTTGCACAATATTGCTATGGCACGCTACAAACCCTCGAGAATGGCCAATTTATAAAGTCGCTCAGGGGCGCTATGTAGGGTATGTAGAACATCGACGCGTGAGCAGTTTCCGCTGCTAAGCTGATTCGTGTAGAAAGTCATTCCGTTCTGATCGCAAGGGCGGAAAAGAGCAGCATGACAGTCTGCGTCGATAAAGGCTTCATCGCTCAGCTCTAAAGCGTTTGGCCCAGATCGCATCCAATCTAAAACCTTAATCGCTTCGGCGTAAAAGAGCCACCCCTGACGCTCCTCAAATCTATTGATCTGGAAGCCACAAGCCACAAGAGCGACTCACAATGTTTGTTCAGTAAAGCCGTTAAAATGGAAGTATCCAGGGTGCTTCTGGTTGCCGAAAAGGCAACTGCTCCAATTAAAATGGTGCTCGAATGTCTGTATTTTCATTAATTGCTGAGCCACGCCGAGGATGCTGCTCGTTTGAACGACAAGGCACCCCTCGGGAACCAGATACGAATTCTAGTCCAATAAAGTGCTGATTGTTCTTGCCCTTGGAATGTGTTCAATGACGTCAAAGGCGATGACTTCTTCAAAGTAGACAGTCGGTATCGCAGAATAATCGTCGTTAACAGTAAGCAGATCCGGGTTGCATTCGTGAGCCATGTCAACGTTTAGATAGCCTACACGTTTGTCATAGCCGCAACCGATGTTGAGCTTGAATGGTAAATTGGGCTCACTGAACTGGAAAGCAGATTTATTTTGAAAAATCCTACACCAATCAATTTAAAAATGCAACCTCGATAGCAAATTTTGCTGAATAGCTCATATTGCAAGTTAAGAAGCACGGCGTCTACCTTGACCATTAATGCTGGGATATGGAATATGGCGATGGGCGCCGCACGCTCGCCAAGGAAGAAACGCGCTACGAGATTATTTAAGCGGATGCCCTTCTGCCGCAGGGGTCCCATTCCGGCCTGCTCCATAGCCCCGAATTCATTGAAAAGGTGCGCCGGAGCCTGGCATCTGGTGGGATGTATATCCAAAGGGTGCCGACGCAACGTGCGGTGGAAACCTTCTCCCAGGCATTGCCTTCTTCCGAGACAGAAGGGGGTCGGATGGGGCGGCGGAGGGTCCCTTCTTCATCCAAGGCTTCAGCCAGGGGCACATTCCCTTCCTGCCGATCCATCAATTCTTGGGCGCGGTCGGGCCGCTGATCCATCCCGATCCGAAAAATGTGCTGGTGATTGGCGTGGGGAGAGGCGGCACGCCCTGGGCGGCAGGCATCCGCCTGGGAAGCCAGATTCGCGCATTTGAATTGGTGGGCCCGGTGCTGACCGTGACGTGACCCCCTTTACTGGTCCAGTTCCTATGAGAGCTGGTGGGTGTGGTCAGGCCGCCTTCCATTGCTGGAGGACTTCCAGGGGCGTACGCCCCTGGAGAGCCGAGTGCGGCCTGTAGGTGTTGTACTCCATCCTGTGCCGCTCTGCCAATACTTTTGCCTCCGGTAACGATGCGAATAGCTCGATATTCAAGAATTCGTCCCTAAGCCGGCTGTTGAATGACTCCACGAATGGATTCTCCCAAGGTGAGCCTGGCGGGATGTATTCAGCGCCTGATCCACTGCCTGTGCACCACTCCTGTAACGCATGAGCAATGAACTCAGGGCCATTGTCCATGCGTAGATGGGTAGGTGCTGGATACTGCTTGAGGAGTTCCTCAATCGAGTCGATCACATCGATTGACTTACATCGTCTCCCAACACGAATAGC
>CAMDWF010000010.1 GCA_945878795.1 Synechococcus sp. UW140 | reverse complement strand
GGTGATTTCATCACGACCATCGCTTTCGTCGCCATTCTGATCGCGCACATTGGAGCCGTGGCCCGAAAAATGGAACACCAGCGTGTCGCCTGGAGCCGCAGCCGCTGTCAACCATTGCCATTCCTGCCTCACCTTTGACTTGACGCCCTCGGCATCCCGCAGCAGATGGATGTCCTCGCTGCTAAAATCAAACTGACTGACCAGGAGATCCCGCAGGGACTGCGCATCATTCACACAGCCACGAAGCGGCTGCTTGGGGTAGGCATTAATGCCACAAAGAAGTGCTTTGCGTACCATGAACAGTGGCCTGAAGGAACAACTTTGTCCTAGGACAGTCGCCGGCCAAGCAATAGCAAAAGCTGGTCATGCTTCGTTATTCAAGCCAAGTTGCACCCCATGGGTTTAAAACAAACCAACCGCCCCCATCGGAGCCTTTCGCCGTGATCCCTGGCCAGATCCACACCAGCACCACGGCCCTGGCCCTGTTCGACCAGCTCGCGCCCGTCAGGCCAGCCGAGCTGCTGGGGGACTGGCGCGGCGAGGGCCTGGCCACGGGCCATCCCCTGGACGGATTGCTGGAGGCCTGGCATTGGCACGGCAAACGCTTCATCAGCGCCGAGGCCGTCCATCCCCTGATCTTCAAGGCGGCGGGCGGCCGGCGCATCAGCATCGACCCGAACTGGGTGCCGATGGCCCTGCTGCGGGCCCCCTGGGTGGGGCGCCTGGCCCCCCTGGGCAGGCTGGCTCCCTGGCTGCTGCCGCTGCTGGCGACAGAAAAGCCCCGGGCGCGGCTGCGGCAGCTCTGCTATCGCGACCGCCTCAGCAGCGCGATGGTCTACGACAATCTCCCGATCATCGATGTCTTCAGGCGCCTGGACCCCACCAGCCTGCTGGGCTTGATGGACGCCCGGGGACTGGAGCAACCCTTCTTCTTCACCCTGCGCCGGGGGGACGCCGTCAAGGGGGACTCCGCTGCGGCATCAACCCCCTGAAGGCTCGCTGGCTGGCGCCCTGAGTAGGTTGAGAGCCCTGAAAGCGCCGCTAGGCCGCCTGCCCTGTGCCTCGATTCAGCCGTTGCTGGCTCCCTCTCTTGGTCGCTGGCCTGCTGCCCCTGGGGGGCCTGCTGGCTGGCTGCCAAGGTCAGCGCCAGCCACCGGCCGCTACGGCGGTAGCGCCGCGTCGGGTTTCGGCCCTGGGCCGGATCGAGCCCGAAACCAAAATCCGCAAGGTGGCCATCTCCAACTCCCTCAGCGGCGATCGGGTGCAATCCCTGCTGGTGGAGGAAAACCAGCTCGTCAAGCTGGGCCAGCCCCTGGCCATCCTGAACAGCCAGGGCACCCTCAAGGCCTCCCTGGATGAAGCCGAAGCCCAGGTGGCCATCTCGCGCAGCAAGTTGGCCCAGGTGCGGGCGGGGGCGAAGCAAGGGGAAATCGATGCCCAGCGCTTCACAATTGAAAGCCTGCAGCGCAAACTGGCTGGTGAAAAGCTGGCCCAGGGTCAAAATGTGGCCAGTAAGTTGGCCAAGTTCAACGAAGCCACCATCGAGGCCAAACGCTACGACCAGCTCTACAGCGCTGGCGGCTCATCGGAGCTGGAAAGGGACCGCTATCGAACCAGGGCCACCACCAGCCGCGCCGAATATCAACAGGCGCTGGAAAGCCGTGAAGGCACCCTCAGCACCCTCAGATCCCAGATCGCCAGCGAACAACAAACCCTGGCCAAAATCACCGAGGTGCGCGGCGTTGATGTAGTGGCCGCCGAAAGCGAACTCAAGAAGGCGATGGCCTCCCGTGACCGGGCCAAACAGGAGCTTTCCTACGCAACAGTCGTGGCGCCCCAGAATGGCCAGATCTTGAAAATCAACGCCCGCCCCGGAGACAAAGTCGGCGATGATGGCCTTCTGGAAATGGCCGACACCAGCCGCATGGTGGTCGTGGCAGAGGTATATCAAACAGACATGCGTGATATTCGCATCGGCCAGAAGGCGACTATCAGCGCCGACGGCTTCAAGGGAAGCGTCTTGGCTAATGTCTATCAAATAAACTCCCAGGTCCAGCGCCAAAGTGTCTTCAACGGCGAACCAGGTGAAAATCAAGACCAACGGGTCTTTGAAGTGAAATTACGCATCGAAACGACCCCGGCGATTGCCGATAGGGTCCGCCATGCCTCCAACCTTCAGGTCAACGTGATCTTTGATCCAACCGATCAAGAAGTTACCAAGCCATGATCAGCCCCCTGCAAAAATTCCTGAAACGAACACCGGTGGCCTGGTTGCAGACCACCACCAATCCGACAAAATTACTAATTGGTGTTGCCGGAGTTAGCTTTTCCAACCTATTGATGTTCTTCCAGCTGGGGTTGATGGATAGCCTTTATAACAGCCAGCGCAAACCAATCGACCGCCTTCAGGCCGATCTGGTGATCGTCAGCAGCAAATACAGCAATCTCGGCGCCCTCCAGGAATTTCAACGCAGCCAGCTGTATCAGACCCTGGGGGTCGCCGGCGTGGAATCGGTAGCTCCTCTGCGCATCAGTCGAGCCAACTGGATTACTCCTTCAACACGTCAATCCTATGACATTTCCATATTTGGTGTCGACCTGTCCCGGCCGTCCCTGGATTTCCCGGAAATCGAAAAAAATCGCAGCCAACTTAGAATCCTACGCAACGCCCTGTTCGACCGAAACTCCAAGAAACAATACGGCGACATCCAGAAAGTCGTAAGCAAAGACGGCAAGGCATTGCTTGAAATCAGCGGCAAACAGATCCGCATTATTGATACTTTTAACATGGGGGCCACTTTCGCCGCCGAAGCTAATCTGATTACTTCCGACAGCACCTATCTCTATTTATTCCCCAAGGCTGATCCGCGCAAAATTCAGCTGGGCCTAATCAAGCTCAAACCCGGCGCCAACCCCCAGCTCGTCCAAAATACAATTGGTTCCTTCATCAGCAAGGACGTTCGCATTGAAACCCGAGCGGGGCTCTCCAAGTTGGAAGTGGCCTATTGGAGACGTAATTCATCCGTGGGCTTCATCTTCTCCTTGGGCGTTCTGGTGGGCTTCATCGTTGGCAGCATCATTGTCTACCAGATTCTGTTTGGAGATGTCATGAATTCCCTGCCCCAGTACGCCACCCTCAAGGCGATGGGCTATCGCGACAGCTATGTCATCAGCATCGTCATCCAACAATCAGCTATTTTGGCCTTGGTGGGCTTTGTCCCTGGGGTACTGCTCTCGATGGGCCTCTATTCCCTGCTGGCCACCGTCACCAAACTCACCGTAGTGATGACAACCACTCGGGCCCTGCAGGTGCTGGCCCTCACCTTCGTGATGTGCGTGGGCTCCGGCACCCTGGCCACCCGCAAACTGGTCAAACTGGATCCCGCCGATGTCTTCTGATGCCGCTGCCCCCAATCCGGTGGCTGGGCAATCCGGCAGCGAACCGATCATCTCCCTCAAACACGTCAACCACTGGTTTGGCAGCGGCACCGAACGCAAACATGCCCTCAAGGACATCAGCCTGGACATCTATCCAGGCCAGATCATCATTTGCACCGGCCCCTCCGGCTCCGGCAAAACCACCCTGCTGACCATGCTCGGCGGTTTGCGCTCCTGTCAGGACGGCAGCCTGCGCATCCTTGGCCAAGAACTCCTGGGGGCCAGCAAGGAACAACTGGCCCAGCTGCGATTGAACGTCGGCTTCATCTTCCAGGCCCACAACCTGATGATGTTTCTAAATGCCCGCCGCAATGTGCGCCTGTCCCTCGAACTCCACGACAAATACTTCGAGCAGGATATGGACAAAATTGCCACATCAATGCTGGAGAAAGTGGGTCTGGGCGAAAGGGTCGATTATTTTCCCGCCAATCTTTCCGGCGGTCAGCGCCAGCGGGTTGCCATTGCCCGCGCCCTGGTCAGCCAGCCAAAAATCCTGTTAGGGGACGAACCCACCGCCGCCCTCGACAAGGAATCGGGTCGCACCGTGGTCAACCTGATGAAAGAAATGGCCGAAAAAGAAAAAACCACCATCATCATGGTCACCCACGACAACAAGATTCTCGACGTCGCCGATCGCATCATCCTGGTCGAAGAGGGCGAACTGGCCTCAAGTGAAAAAGAAGCGGCTTTCGTCGAACGCATGCGCACCACCTGAGTAGCTACCAGCTGCCAACAACAGCTCGACATCCCGGCACCAATTGGACCCCTGGGGCCGGCATCAACGGCCCACGAGCTTCTGGCGCAGATTCTTGATGCGATCACGCAGGTTGGCGGCCTCCTCGTACTCCAGATTCTTGGCCGCCGCCTTCATGCGGTCCTCTAGCTGGGTGATCAGTTCGGGCAGGGAATCAAGGGGCACTTCGTTGTGGGCAGCCTGCTCGACGGCCTCATCAAGCTGCTCATCATTGAGCCGTCGCGATACCGCCAAAAAGGACAGAATCGCATTGCCGGCCCGCTTACCGGCCGGGCTTGGCGTAATGCCATGGTTCTCATTATAGGTATGCTGAATAGCGCGGCGCCGCTCGGTCTCGGATATGGCTTTAGCCATGGAAACCGTGAGATTGTCGGCATAGAGAAGTGCCACCCCTTCGATATGGCGGGCCGCCCGACCAATGGTCTGAATCAAAGAACGCTCTGCCCGCAGAAAACCCTCCTTGTCCGCATCAAGAATGGCCACCAGGGAAACCTCCGGCAGGTCAAGGCCCTCCCGCAGCAGGTTGACCCCCACCAGCACGTCGTATTCGCCATTGCGCAGATCCTGGAGAATCTCGATCCGCTCGATTGAATGGATCTCGGAGTGCAGGTAGCGCACCCGCACGCCATGCTCGGCCAGGTAGTCGCTGAGATCCTCCGCCATGCGCTTGGTGAGGGTGGTCACCAGCACCCGCTGGTCCTTGCCGGCCCGCAGGCGAATTTCACCCAGCAGGTCATCCACCTGTCCGTCCGTGGGTCGCACCTCAACGATGGGATCCAGCACACCGGTGGGGCGGATCACCTGTTCGACCACCTGGTCCTTGCTCTGGGCCAACTCCCAGGCGCCAGGGGTGGCGCTGACGAAGATGGTCTGGGTGGCCTTCTCCCAGAACTCCTCTGCCTTGAGGGGCCGGTTATCGGCGGCACTGGGCAGACGAAAACCATGCTCAATTAACACCTGCTTGCGGCTTTGGTCGCCGTTATACATTGCCTGCAGCTGGGAGCAGGTGACATGGCTTTCATCCACCACCAGCAGCCAGTCCTTGGGGAAGTAATCGATCAGACATTCAGGGGGCGTTCCCGCCGGGCGACCAGCCAGATGACGGGCATAATTTTCGACACCGTTGCAATAACCCACCTGTTCCAACATCTCCAGGTCATAGGTGGCGCGCTGTTCGAGGCGCTGGGCCTCCAACAGGCGACCCTGTTCGTTGAGGAGATCCAGTCGCTGACGCAATTCGGCGCGGATGGCCTTGATGGCATCGTCCAGGCGATCCTTGGGAGTAACAAAGTGCTTGGCTGGGTAGATATTAATACTTTCTAGACTCTGAAGGATTTCACCGCTGGTGGGATCTACATAGCGAATCGCCTCGACATCATCGCCAAACAGCTCAATACGAACCAAGCGATCCTCATAGGCGGGACCAATCTCCAGCACATCACCGCGAACCCGAAAACGACCCCGGCCGATCTCAACATCATTGCGGCTATATTGGTTGTTCACTAATTCCCGTAAAGAAGAGCGCAGATCCAACCGATCTCCCACCTGGAAACGCACGGCCGCCTTGAGATACTCCGAGGGAATGCCAAGGCCATAGATGCAACTGATTGATGCCACAACAATGACATCTCGGCGCTCAAACAGCGAGCGGGTGGCGGAGTGGCGCAGCATGTCGATCTCCTCGTTGATCGACGCGGTTTTAGCTATGTAAGTATCCGAGACTGGCACATAGGCCTCGGGCTGGTAGTAATCGTAGTAGGAGATAAAATATTCAACCGCATTATTGGGGAAAAACTCCCTCAATTCATTGCACAATTGCGCCGCCAGGGTTTTGTTGTGGGCCAGCACCAGGGTGGGCCGCCCCGTGCGGGCAATCACATTGGCAATCGAAAAGGTCTTGCCCGTGCCCGTGGCACCGAGCAGGGTCTGGTAGCGCTCTCCCGCTTCAAGGCCCTGGACCATGGCCTCAATGGCGGTGGGCTGGTCCCCCTTGGGCTCATACGGGGCATGCAGCTCGAATGGATTCATCGCTCCATTCTCGCCGCCAAAAGCCCCAACAGCGAGGGCGGTCATCAGTCCCCTACCCACCAACAAGAAGCTGAAGCCGCCCTTGGTGCCTGGTCCTAGGCGGTGAAACCCGTGCTCAGGGTCATGGCGCGAGCAGGGGAACCTCCAGGCCGAGCAGCTTGAGGGCGATGAAACTGATGATGCTGTATATCAGAGCTCCTAAGAAGGCGCTGCCCAGGCCGTAGCGCAATTTGAATCCCTGGATCAGCCAAGCGGTGGCCGCAAACAGGATCGCCGAAATCACCCACTCGAACAGAAAGCCGACCGGTAGCAACCCACCCAGGGTGGTCACCATCCTCAGGGGGGCCAACAGCAACCGCAGCGGCCAGACCAAAAGGGTGCCTAAAAAGGCGATCACCAGGGAGGAGACCAGGGCGATCCGGAAGCTGATCATGTCCACCCCGAGCGGCATCCGGCTCACCAGGATCAGGATCAGGGCCCTGACAGGCCACTGCAGCATCCAGGCGAGGGAATGGGACATGGCGATGGCTCAAGTTATTGGCAACCTAGACAAACTAAAGGGGTACGACAACGTCCCCCTTTAGTTCCGGTAGGGATCAATGCTGGGCTGACTGGGCAAGGCGGCTGACCAGGGGCATGGCCTGCCGCAGGCCCCGCACGGCCGCCACCATGGCCAAATCGTCCTGAAGGCGATTGACGGCGGACCCCACACCGACGCCACTGGCACCGGCCGCCAAGGCCATCGGAATGGTCACCTCCGAGAGGCCTGAAGCACAGAGCACGGGCAGGTCGACGGCCCGGCTGATGGCATGGGCGGCGGCCAGGGTGGGGGCCGCCTTTTCAATCAGCCCCAACACCCCGGGAGCCACGGGGCGGGCACTGGTTCCCCCTTCGGTCTGGATCAGGTCGGCTCCAGCGGCGGCCAGATCCACCGCCAGCTGGGCCTGCTGATCGAGGGGCAGGCCATGGGGCACCGTCACCGACAACACGACCTCCGGCAGCAGGGCGCGGCTGGCCCGGGTGATCTCCAGCACCTCCTCGGCGCCAAACACCCGGCCTTCGGCATAGAAGCTGTCGAAGTTGCCGATTTCGACCATGGCAGCCCCGGCCGCCACCGCCGCTGGGAAGAGGGCAGGATCCACCGCCGACACACACAGGGGCAGACCAGGGGTGTGCTGGGCCACCTGGCGCACCAGGTCGGCATCGCAGGCCAGGTCAAGCAGGTCAGCGCCGCCGGCGGCAGCGGCGGCGGCGATGCGACCCACGGAGGCCGCATCAAAGTTGGCCAATCCAGCGATCACCTTGAGCAGGCGTTGCTGGCGGAGCGCCTCCTGCAGGGTGATCGGCAGGCTGGAAAGACGCGACATGCTCAAATCCATGACTATTCAAGTCTGATTCTCCCATCCAAGGCCATGCCCGCCGCCGGCCCCCCCGATCAGGCCCCTGTTTGGAGCGCCGATCACCTGCGGCTGCACCGCCAACTGCGCCGCCAGCCGAACCTGTTGCCCGCCGGGGCCCCCCTGCTGCTGAGTGTTTCCGGTGGGCAGGATTCGATGGCGATGACGGGGTTACTGGCGGACCTGCGCCGCCTGCACGGCTGGTCCCTGACCCTTTGGCATGGGGACCACGGCTGGCGCCCCGAATCAGGCCGCCAGGCCAGGGAACTGGCCGCCTGGGCTGCCGGCGAAGGGCTGGCCCTGGTACTCGAACGGGCCCAGCCGGCGCCTGCCTCCGAAGACCAGGCTCGCCAATGGCGCTACCGGCGCCTGGCCGAGCTGGCTGCCCTGCGGGGCATGGGCCATGTCGTGACTGGACACACCGCCAGCGACCGGGCCGAAACGGTGCTGCTCAACCTGGCCCGCGGCAGTCACCGCCGCGGGCTGGCCAGCCTGCGGCCCAGCCGCCCCCTGCACAACGACCCAGGCGGCAGCCCCCAACTGGTACGGCCCTTGCTGCACTTCTGCCGCGACGACACGGCCCGCATCTGCCTTAGCCGGGGCCTGCCGGTCTGGCTGGACTCCAGCAACGACGATCGCCGCTACGGGCGCAACCGCCTCCGCGCCGAGGTGTTGCCCGTCCTCGAAGCCCTCTATCCCGGTGCCCAGCGGCGCATGAGCCTCCAGGCCGAACGGTTGGCCCAGGAAGACGAGCAGCAGCAGCAACTGGTGGCCTTGGCTCTCGAAGCCTTGGCTCTCGGGGCCATGGATCAACGGGCCTTGGATCAACGGGGTCCCAGGGCAGCGGCCCTCGATCGCCGCCGACTCGGCCGGCTGGCTGAAGCCAACCAACGGGCCCTGGTCCAGCACTGGCTAAGGCAACAAGGGCCCGGAGAATTGACCGCAACAGCGCTCGAGACGCTGCTGGCTGGCCTGGCCCCCGAGCAGGCTCCAGGCCAGATGACTTTGGCGGCAGGATGGTGTTTGGGCTGGGATCGCTTCACACTGCATCTCATTCCCCCAGCCAAAGCATCTCCCTAACCGCTTATGGAATCACCCACCTTTCCGCAGCGCTACGGGCAGATCGAGGAGGCCTACCGCCAGCAGGAATGGTCCACCGTCATGGAGCAGGGCCAGAGCCTGCTTGCCGACCTTGAGAAGCAACCCGAGGCGGCAGCGGGCGTAAAGCCCCGGCTGCAGCTGCTGATGGCCCATACGCTCCTCTATGGGTATAACAACAGTCTGGTGGCCGAAGACATTTACACCAAGGTCGCAGCCGTCAACAGCGAAAGCGACCTGCAACCCATAGCCGAGGAGGGCATCAATAACTGCCGGGCCAATCGGGCCGAGCGGCAGGAAAACGAAGCCCGTGCCCAGGCAGAGGCAGAGGCACGGGCCAATGCGGAGGCAGAGGCCCAACAGCGCCGCAAAGCCGCACAGGAAGAGTTGATCAGCGCCAGAGACAATCAAAGCCAGCCAACCAGGACAGTCCTGGGGGCTGGGAGCCCAGGACCTGTCATGCCCTGGCTGGTGCAGACAGAGGTGCAGAAAGAGAGCGTTGACTCGGCCGCAACCGTCCCGACCCAGACCGCCTCCCACTCCGCTTTGGTGAGCCAGGAGCGGGCGCCCCTGGGTGAAACCCTGATTCCCGAGATTGTCGATGAACCCGAGCTGCTGGAACTTCACCAAGCCGAGAGTTCCTTGGCGGAGGAAGTCGACCTGATGGTGCGGGATCGCCTCGGCGTGGGATTGGCGGAGCTGGGGGATCGGAACCGCCATTCGATCGAGTCCGTGGCCCTTGCTGAGCAGGCTGAACTAGCCGATCAGGCCCAAGAAGCCGCCAGGATCGTCGCCCAAGCCGAGGGCGAGGACGAGGACCTGATGGCCGGACTGCTGAGGGTGGTGCTTTCCTGAAGCGGGCTCAGCCCGCGACGGCGGCGGAGCGGCGGCGGCGGGCACGGCCTTCGGGTTCGGCCTCGACCGGCGCTGCCTGGGGGACCCCAGCCGGCTGGGCATCGACGGCGGCGGCGGCAGGGGTTGCCACCGGCCGAGGCGCACTACTGGCCACTGGAGTCAGACGCTGCACCCCAGCCGGTGCCTCCCGGCCCACCTCCCGGCGGCCGCCCCGGGGAGCCGGCCTGGTGTCGGGCTCCTGGTCAGCCTGACCCTTGTAGGCCGGCGTGCCGGCGGGAGCCGGCTGCACCAGGCAGAGGATGAGGGGATCCACCTGGAGTTCGCGGCGCAAGCGCCGCTGCAGGCCCAGTTCGACCTCCCGTTGCACCCCAACCCAATCGACATCGGGTGCCGTGCCACCGGTATGGCGGGCCAGCTGATTCCAGCGATTCTCCAGCACCCAACCGATCTCCCTTTCGGCCCAAACCGAGAGCTTGCGGGGGTCGGCGGTGGTGACGACACCGCGCAGGTTGACCCGGGGCGGAGCCACCATCAGACCATCGGTACTGATGGCGGCCAACAGGGTGATTACGCCATCTTCAGCTAGCTGCTGGCGTTCCTTGAGCACCCGGGCATCGACGATGCCATTGCGGGATGCATCCAGTAATTCGATACCCGCCTTGACCGGATCCCCCTTGCGGATGCCATCAGGGGTGAGTTCAACCACGTCACCGTTATCGATGATCAGACAATGGTCGGCCGGGATTCCCATCGACTGGGCCGTGCGGGTATGGGCAACCAACATGCGGTGCTCACCATGCACCGGCACGAAGAAGCGGGGCCGGGTCAAGGCCAGCATCAGTTTTTCATCTTCCTGGGAGCCGTGGCCGGAGACATGGATGCCTTCACCCTTGCCATAGACCACCTTGGCGCCCAGCATCATCAGGCTGTCGATGGTATTTACAACCGAAATGGTGTTTCCCGGAATCGGGCTGGCCGAAAAAATGATGGTGTCGCTGCTTTTCACCTGAACCTGGGGATGGTCCCCCCGGGAAATACGACTCAGAGCCGCCAAAGGCTCGCCCTGACTACCGGTCATGAGCAACAGGGTTTCGCGGTCGGGCAGGTCACGGATCTGCTTGATCGGCACGAACAGATCATCGGGACAGCGGATATAACCCAATTCACGGGCCTTGGCAATCACATTGAGCATGGAGCGGCCCAACAGACCCACTTTGCGGCCATGCTTCAGCGCCAGCTCAAGAATCATTGAAACCCGATGCACCGAACTGGCAAAGGTGGTGATAATCACTCGCCCATCTGAGTTGGCAATGTGCCGATCCAGATTTGGAAAAACCGCCCGTTCAGGGGGCGTAAACCCTGGCAGCTCAGCGTTCGTGGAATCACTGAACAAGCAAAGAACACCCTGTTCGCCATATTGGGCCATGCGTTGAATGTCGAAATACTCGCCATCCACAGGGGTATGGTCAAACTTGTAATCACCGGTGAAGACAACCACACCCACAGGGGTCGTAATGGCCAGGGAAAAACTATCGGCAATCGAGTGGGTATTGCGGATGAATTCGACCTTAAAATGCTGACCAATCGAAACCACTTCGCGGGGACTGACAGTCTGAAGCTTGGTACGATCCATTACCCCAGCCTCCTCCATCTTTCCCGTCAGCATTGACAGGGCTAGGCGAGGGCCATAGATGATCGGAATATTAAAGTTCTTGAGGTGGTGGGGGATGCCGCCGATATGGTCTTCATGGCCGTGGGTAACGATCATGCCGCGGATGCGCTTCTGATTCTCCCTCAGATAAGTGGTATCAGGCAGCACCACATTGACCCCATGCATGCCATCGCTTGGGAAAGCGAGGCCCGCATCCACAAGCATCAGGTCGTCGCCATATTCAAAAACACAGGTGTTTTTACCGATTTCATGCAATCCCCCGAGGGGAATGACCCGCAGGGCAGGGGATTTGGCAGCGGCCGAATGGCTATTTCCGTTGGAATTGGTCATGAATGATCTCTTTGCAAAATGTTTACTTGAACGTGGAGCAGGCCTTGGCGTCAGGTGGGACGCAGGGCGGCCAGGATGGAGCTGAGGCGTTCACGCACGGTGGTATCTGCTGGTAACAGGGGCAAACGGGGGGCACCTACGGGCCATCCAGCCAATTCGAGGGCTGCCTTGAGGGGGATGGGATTGGTTGTGCAAAAAAGGGCCCGGATCAGGGGCAGAAGCTGGTCATGGCGCCGGAGGGCTTCGCTGCCATCGCCAGCCAGATACGCCCTTATCAGGGCCTGAATCGCGTCGCCCACGAGGTGACTGGCAACGCTCACCACGCCAACGGCACCCACGGCCAACATGGGCAGGGTCAGGGCATCATCACCGCTATAAATCGCCAGCCGATCGCCGCAGAGGAGCCGCAGCTGACTGACTTCTTCCGTGGTGCCGCTGGAGGCTTTGTAACTGAGAACGTTGGGTCGATCCAGCAGCCGGGCCGTGGTCTCGGGCGCCAGGCTGCAGCCCGTCCGGCCGGGAATGTTGTAAAGCATCAGTGGCAGTTCGGGCGCCGCCGCAGCCACGGCCCGGAAATGGGCTTCCAGTCCCTCCTGGGGGGGCTTGTTGTAATAGGGCACCACCACCAGGGCCCCATCGGCCCCATGGGCCGCCGCAGCGCGGGTGGCGGCCACCGCCTCCAACGTGCAGTTACTGCCGGTGCCCGCCAGCACCGCAGCCCGACCGGCCACGGCCGAACGCACGGCCCGGAGCATGGCCAGCTGCTCTTCCCAACTGAGGGTGGGGGATTCACCGGTGGTGCCACAGACCACCAGCCCATCGGAGCCATGGCGAACGAGATGGTCGGCCAGTCGCTCGGCGGTGGCCAGATCGACGGCCCCTTCGGCATCAAAAGGGGTCACCATGGCCGTGATCACCCTGCCAAAGAGGGGAGCTGCCGCCGAGGCTGCCAGGGGAACGGAGGCGTTCAAGGTGTGCCTCCTGGGGGAGGGGCCAGCAGCCGCTCGGCGATCTGAATGGCATTGAGGGCGGCTCCCTTGCGGATCTGGTCGCCGCAAAGCCAAAGCTCGAGGGCATGGGGATCGCTGAGGTCCTGGCGGATCCGGCCGATGGCGACGGGATCGCGTCCCGTCACATCCGTGGGCATCGGAAAGCGGTTGGCGGCAAAATCCTCGATCAGCTCCACCCCCGGGGCCACTGCCAGCAGCTCCCGGGCCTCCTGCACGGGAAAGGGCTCGTCGAATTCGATGTTGACGGCCTCGGAATGGGCCCGCAGCACCGGCACCCGCACACAGGTAGCCGTGAGGCGCAAGTGCGGCAGGCCAAGGATCTTGCGGGTCTCATGCACCATTTTCAATTCTTCTTCGCAGTAACCGTTGGCCTGCAAGGGCGAGTTATGCAGAAACAGGTTGAAGGCCAGGGAATGGGGCAATACCTCACTGACGGGGGTGCCGCCAGCCAGCACGGTGCGGCTGAGATTCTGGAGTTCTTCCATGGCCCGGGCCCCGGCGCCACTGGCGGATTGATAAGTGCTGACCACGACGCGACGGAGGGGGCGCCGGGCCGCCAGGGGCGCCAAGGCCAGGGTGAGCAGAATCGTGGTGCAGTTGGGGTTGGCAATGATGCCCTGATGTTGGAAGACTGCATCGCCATTCACCTCAGGCACCACCAAGGGCACATCGGGGTCGAGGCGAAAGGCACTGGAGTTGTCTATGACAACCGTGCCCGCCGCTGCCGCCTGGGGAGCCCATTGGCGGGAAACGGATCCGCCGGCGGAGGCCAGCAACAGATCAAGACCGTCAAAGGCGGCGGTCTCCACCGCCCGCACCTGCAGGGATTCCCCCTGCCAGGTGAGGTTCTGGCCAGCGGAACGGGGGGAGGCCAGGGGACGGAGTTCGCTGATGGGAAAACGACGTTCGGCCAGCAGGGCCAGCAATTCCACGCCCACGGCTCCTGTCGCTCCCAGGATTCCGACCCTGAGGGGACGGTCGGGCAAAGCACGTTCTGCAGCGAGGGAAGCTTTCAGGGCGGGAAAGGGGGAGGGGGGAGACGGCACAGCGATGGCGTGAACCGGAAACACAACTAAAAAAGAAAAAGAATGAACCAACCAAAAAGGCTGCTCTAATTTGCCTAAAAGGCGGTGGGCATGGACTGGGGAAGGGAGTGGGTGGGGAAAAAGAGAATGAGGAAAATTGGGATGCTCTTGCAAACCCTGGAAACGACGTCCTCTGGACAACCAGGCGGTTTCCGGGATGGGCGGTAGAGCGGCGATCAGGATCCGGGGATCGCTGGATCTGAGCCCAGGGAATCCCTGCGGGGACCCCTGGACGGGTGGGATATCGACACGTCTGTGCGTCTTTCCAACACTAGGGCGCCGGCCCCCCCCTGCGCCACTTTCTAGGATTGGAGATCGCCCCGATGATCGGCCCGTTTCATGAGTCCTGCCGCCAGCACCGCTTCCACCACCCCAGGGGCCGAGCTGAAAATCTCCACCTCCCCCCGCCCCGGCAGTCGACTGGCGGTGGAGGTGGCCGTGCCGGCGGGCCGCAGCCAGGCCAGCTACGAGGGTGCCGTCAGCAAACTCAGCCGCAGCGTCAAATTGCCGGGCTTTCGCCAGGGCAAGGTGCCCAAGGCTGTGCTGCTGCAACAAATCGGTCCGGTGCGGCTGCGCGCCACCGCCCTCGAAGAGCTGATCGAGAGTGTGGTGAAGGAAGCCTTGCAACAGGAAACAATCGCGGCGCTCGGGCGCCCGGAGCTGGAGGAGAGTTTTGAAGCCCTGCTGGCGCGCTTCACCCCGGGTGAAGAGCTGGTCATCACCCTGGCCCTGGATGTGGAGCCCACCCCCAGCCTCAAAGCGACCAGGGGCCTCTCGGCGGAAGCCGAGCCCGTGGTCTTCGATCCCGCCCGGGTGGACGAGCTGCTGGAACAGTCCAGGCGGCAGCTGGCGACCCTGCTGCCGGTGGAAGATCGGCCAGCCGCCAGTGGCGATGTGGCTCGCATCAGCTTCAGCGGCAGCTTTACCGATACCGACGAAGCCATTCCCAACGGCAGCAGCGACGGCATGGAGGTCGAACTGGAGGAGGGCCGCATGATCCCTGGCTTTGTCGAGGGGATCCTGGGCCTGGCGGTCGGAGCAAGCCGCACGGTGACCTGCCAGTTTCCCGAGTCCTACCCCGAGAAGCAGGCCGCTGGCCGCGAGGCCCGCTTCGAGATCACCCTGCTGGATCTCAAGAGCCACGAACTTCCTGCCCTGGACGATGCCTTCGCCCAACAGGCCAGTGACAAGGGCTCCCTGGCCGAATTGCGGGCCGATCTCGAAGCCCGCCTCAAGGAGGACAGCGAACGCCGGCACCGCAACAATCGCCAGGAGGCCCTGCTGACGGCCTTGGTGGAGCAACTGGAGGTGGAATTGCCAGAAACCCTGATCCAGCAAGAAATCCGCCAGCTGATCGAACAAACCGCTGGCCAGATCGCCCAACAGGGGATGGATGTGAAGAAGCTCTTTACCCAAGATCTGGTTCGCAGCCTGGTCGAAACCTCCCGCCCTGAAGCGGAACAGCGCCTGCGCCGCAACCTGGCCCTGCGGGCCCTGGCCGTGGCAGAGACCATTGAGGTGCCTGCGGCCGACCTAGAATCCCGCCTGCAGGAGGTGCGCCGCGACCTCAGTGAAGACGCCACCATTGACCAGCAGCGCCTGAGGATCGCCGTGGCAGACGACCTGCTGCGCGATCGCCTGCTGGAGTGGCTGGAGACCAACAACACCGTCACTGAAAAAGCGCCGACGGCCGAATCGCCAGAGCAGGCCGAGGCGGCGAAGGAGGGGTAAGCAGGGGCCCCAACGACCACTGTGGACGCCAAAAAGGCCTCTGAGGACTAGGAAAAAGCAAAGGACAACGCAAAGGACAACGACTGAGACCGTTGCCAAGGGCCGCTGCAGCACCGACCGCAAGAGCGCAGCGACCCATAGATTACTGATCACAAGTGACCGCCAAGCCCGCGCCTGCGTGAAAGCCCCCCTCTCCCATTCCCAGCCCAACGCCAGCCGACCGCACCCGGTCCAAAGCCTCTGGAATGCCCCCCTCGTCAGCAGTGGACCCGCCCTGGCACCCCTGGCCAGTCCCGGCGTGCTGCCCACGGTGGTCGAACAATCGGGCCGGGGGGATCGGGCCTTCGACATTTATTCGCGCCTGTTGCGTGAACGCATAATTTTCCTGGGCACGGGAATTGACGACCAGGTCGCCGATTCGCTGGTGGCACAACTGCTGTTCCTGGAAGCGGAAGATCCGGAAAAAGACATCCAGATTTACATCAATTCCCCCGGCGGATCAGTTACCTCTGGCCTGGCGATCTATGACACTATGCAGCAGGTAAATCCTGATATTGTCACGATTTGCTATGGGCTGGCGGCCAGTATGGGGGCCTTCCTGCTCTCAGGTGGCACCAAAGGCAAACGCTTGGCCCTGCCCAATGCCCGCATCATGATTCACCAACCCCTCGGGGGAGCCCAGGGGCAGGCCATTGACATTGAGATCCAGGCCCGCGAGATTCTCTTCCTCAAAGACACCCTCAACGGCTTGATGGCCGAGCACACCGGCCAACCCCTCGCCAAGATTGCCGAAGATACCGACCGCGACTATTTCCTTTCACCCCCAGAGGCGGTTGAATACGGCCTGATCGATCGGGTCGTTACCGACAATGTCCCGGTTTGATCCTTAATCCCGTTTACGCCGCCGTACCAATCAACCGGTTGCTCCGCCGCCTGCCGCCTCCCTGCCGATGGCCAAGTTC
>CAMDWF010000009.1 GCA_945878795.1 Synechococcus sp. UW140 | reverse complement strand
GGGCAAGGCCGCCAATGCCTTGCGCAGCCTGGGCATTGGCAAGGGAGATCTGGTCGCCATCTACATGCCGATGGTGCCCGAGGCGGCCATCGCCATGCTGGCCTGCGCCCGCATCGGGGCTCCCCACTCGGTTGTGTTTGGAGGCTTTTCGGCCGAAGCCCTGCGGGATCGCCTGATCGACGGAGCCGCCAAGGCGGTGATCACCGCCGATGGTGGCTTCCGCAAGGACAAGGCGGTGGCCCTCAAGCCAGCGGTGGATGCGGCCCTGGCCGGCGGCGTCTGCCCCACGGTGGAGCATGTGCTGGTGGTGCGCCGTACCGGCGAACCGACCGCCATGGAAGCGGGCCGAGATCTGTGGTGGCATGACCTGGTGGACGGCCAAAGCCCGGCATGCCCGGCCGAACCGATGGCCAGCGAAGACCGGCTGTTCGTGCTTTACACCTCCGGCTCCACCGGCAAACCGAAGGGAGTGGTCCACACCACGGCGGGCTACAACCTTTGGGCCCACCTCACCTTCCAGTGGATCTTCGACATCCGTGAGGACGACATCCACTGGTGCACGGCCGATGTGGGCTGGATCACGGGGCACAGCTACATCGTTTACGGCCCCCTCTCCAACGGCGCCACGACGGTGATGTACGAAGGGGCGCCCCGGCCCTCCAAGCCAGGGGCCTTCTGGGAAGTGATCGAAAAGCACCGCTGTACCATCTTCTACACCGCACCCACGGCAATCCGAGCCTTCATGAAAGGTGGCCGCGAGGTGCCGGACCGCTCCGACCTGACCAGCTTGAGGCTGCTGGGCACCGTGGGCGAGCCGATCAATCCCGAAGCCTGGATGTGGTATCGCGATGTGATCGGTGGCAACCGCTGCCCCGTCGTTGACACCTGGTGGCAAACGGAGACCGGCGGCGTGATGATCAGCCCCCTGCCGGGGGCCACCGCCACCAAACCAGGCTCCTGCACCTTGCCCCTGCCGGGCATTGCCGCCGATGTGGTCGACCTGGAGGGCCGCAGCGTCGGTGTCGACCAGGGGGGCTATCTGGCCGTGCGACGGCCCTGGCCGGGCATGATGCGCACCGTCCATGGCGACGACGAACGCTTCCGCAAGAGCTACTGGGAACACATTCCACCGATCAACGGCGAATACATTTACTTTGCCGGCGACGGGGCCCGCCGAGATGCCGACGGCTACTTCTGGGTCATGGGCCGGGTGGATGACGTCATCAACGTCTCCGGCCATCGCCTGGGCACGATGGAAATCGAATCCGCCTTGGTGAGCCATCCCGCCGTGGCTGAAGCGGCGGTGGTGGGCAGGCCCGACGAACTCAAAGGCGAAGCGATTGTGGCCTTTGTGAGCCTGGAGGGGGGCCGCAGCGGCGATGCCGCCCTCGAAGCCGAATTGCGGCGCCACGTCGGTCAAGAAATCGGCCCGATCGCCCGGCCCGATCTGATTCGTTTCAGTGATGCTCTGCCCAAAACCCGCAGCGGCAAGATCATGCGGCGCCTGTTGCGCTCAATCGCCGCCGGCCAGGAGGTGAGTGGCGACACCAGCACCCTCGAAGATCGATCGGTGCTGGATGCGTTGCGGGTCTGAGGGGAAAACGGCGCCTCAGGAGAGGCCGGGGGGCAAGACACCGGCCGTGGGCTGGCACATGAGATAGATAAACCAGATCGTGCCAGCCAAGGGGATCAGGGTGATAAAAATCCAGGCCCAGTGCTTGCCCCCATCGCGCAAGCGGCGGACGCTCAACGACAGGGTGGGCACCAAGACAACAAGGGCATAAAGAGAGTAAACCCAACCAAAGATATTGGAGATCCCGCTCAATAAAATCAAGCCAAGGCTAACGATGAAGTTCGCCAGGGTGAACCACCAATAGGCCGGTCGGCGCGAGCGTCCTTCGAAGTCAAAACTCCTCTGCCAGGCGCCCGTGAAGGAATCAATCAGCTCAGACATGGAATCTTGAATGCAACCGACCTAGGATGTGTCACTAAAGGGGCGGCGTCAATCACTTTTTGCTGAACTGTGATCGCCCCAACTCACGATGGTCTCGGCCAACCGATCGATCTGACGCGCTCGGGCCGGATCATCAGCCCAGTCGCCCAAAAACTGCTTGCGCAGACCGGCACTGGCCGGGGTGAGGTGGTCGCCGGGTAGCTCCAGCAGTTCGCTGGCATCGTCCTGGCGTTGGTTGAGAGTGTCGAAAAGCCGGGGGCTCTGGTCGAGCTCGTCGCGGCGAAACCGCACCAGCAGGTTGCGGGGTTGGCGATAGCCGCTGGCGATCTGGCGCAGGGTTTCGGCCGGAGAAGGGCTGAATTCGCTGCGGAAGCCAAACTGCTCGCCCATCTCACTCAACAGGGGGATCGAGCGGGACGCTGAAAAATTGTTGAAGCTGAGGGCAACCAGCCCCCGCGCCCCGCGACCGGCGTCGGGAGCCAATAGGTGCAGCTTGCAGCCCAGGCTGTGGCCCAGCCGCAACACCTGGGTGCGCAACTCCGGCTCTGCGGCTGCCTGGGCCTCGGCCAGCCGATCGGCGCGAAACAGCCGCCAGGCGTCATTGGCCTGGCTCTGGTGATCGAAGCCGGGGACATAGCTCCAGGCGCGAACCGCCCAGCCGCGCTGAACGCAGGACTCCAGCAGCCGGCGATAGCTGATGTGGGGGGTGGTGGCCAGGTAGGTGCCCCCGATGAACTCCAACCGCCTTGTAGGGGGCGCGCCGGCCAAACCGGGCCCGGCGGGGGGCGGATCCAGACACCAGAGCGGGCCCCGCTGGCGCCAGCTGAGGGCCTCAACCACCGCTGGTTCCAGGGGCCCCCAGCCCTTGCAGGGCCTTGATGGCTTCACGGCGGTGGGCCGGTCCATCCAAAAGGTTGTTGAAGACATGGCGAATGACACCCTGGCCATCGATGACATAGGTGACCCGCCCGGGTAGCAAGCCAAGCACCGCCGGCACGCCGTAGGCGCGCCGCAGTTGGTTGCCCGAATCCACCAACAGCGGATAGGGCAGTTGATGCTTGCCAGCAAAGCGCTGGTGGCTGGAGGCGTCGTCGCCGCTGACCCCCCAGACCTCGGCGCCGAGGGCCTGCAGATCGGCGTAGCTGTCGCGGAATGCGCAGGCTTCCATCGTGCAGCCTGGGGTGTCGTCCTTGGGATAAAAAAACAGCACTAGGGCCTTGCCCGCCAACTGGTCGCTGCGGCGTTCGACCCCATCGGCATCCCGTAGGGCCACTAGGGGGGCGGGATCACCGACGGAGAGGGCAGAGGCCATGGAGACGGCTGAGTGGCTGCCGCCAGCCTAGGCAGCCCAGCCAGGGGCACCGGGGGCCTTGCGTGACCTGAGAGCATGGTGGTAGGTCTTGATGCGGCGATGCCCGAGCCTGCCTGCCTCTGGGAACAGGGTGATCTCCTTGGCGTGGTGCTGGGTGCAGCTCCGCCTGAGTCGAGCGCTGTGCAAGCGAAAACACCAAAAAGCCAGCGCGGTACCCCTGGCGCCAGGGATACCGTCGCCAGCAGGGAGACCCCCGCCAAAGGGCCCATGGCCAGAGAAAACCCCGCCCAAGGGGCCTTGGCAAGCGAGGCACCCGCCAGCAGCGAAGCCTTGCCCGAACCCCCTGGCCTTCCCCTGCCCCAGACCATCAGCCTGCCGACCTTCCCGAGCTCTACCTCCCGGGGCCTGCCCTCCTGCCCGGAGCGGCTCTTGATTGTGGATACGGAGACCACGGGGCTATCGCCGGCCAAGGCTCGCTGCATCGAAGTGGGGGCTGTGCTGTTCCATGTGCCCAGCAGGGCGGTACTCAGCCAGTTGTCCTTTCTGCTTCCCTGCAATAGCAACCCCGCCGAACGGGTCAACGGGATCGCTGCTGAGGTGACCCGGCTGGAGCAACCCCGTGGGCAGTCCTTAGCCTGCCTGGAAGCCATGGCCGCCGCCGCCGACGTGCTGGTGGCCCACAACGCCGCCTTCGATCGCCAGTGGTTTGGGCGCGAAGAGCTGCCGCCCTTGCAGCGGCCATGGCTCTGCTCGATGGAGGACATTCGCTGGCCGGCCGAACGCCAACTGAGGGCCACCCCCTCGGTGCGGGATCTGGCCCTGGCCTACGGGGTGCCCGTTTGGGCCGCGCATCGGGCCCTGACCGATTGCATTTACATCGCCCAGGTGTTTGAGCGGGAAGCGCAATTGGAAACCCTGCTACAACAAGCCCTGCTGCCCCGCAAACTCTATCGAGCCCGCCTTCCCTACGACCAGCGGCACTTGGCCAAGGAGGCCGGTTTCCGCTGGAATGAGGGCGTCCAGGGGGCCTGGTCCAAACGGCTGACGGACGACGAACGGGGGCTCCTGCCCTTCGAAGTCTTGCCGGCCGAGGGTGACCAAAGCCCGAATTGGCCGCAGTCGGCCTAATGGCACACTTTTTTCCCTATCCATGAAGCCCTTCTGGATTTTCAGGGCCTGAAGGATAGGGATTGACATGCTGTAATCAGTTGATCCGTTGACATGAAGATCAGTCCGACTTCTCCGAGTGCACCCAGCTGGGATCGGGTCAGCCAGCCCATAAAACACTGGCAATCGGTGCGCACCTGGGCCTGGTTGATACGAGAAGCCGAAGCGCTCTGGTCTGAGGATGCCCGGTTTCTGCAAAGACTTGGGGCGGCTGAACTGCTGCAGGTGGTGCAGGAAGTCCCCCCGAGACTGCGGCGCCGGGTCAACCTTTGGCTCGAACGTTTTCATGTTCTGACGCGCCTGGCTATCCATGGGAGTGGGCCGAAAAAAGGCCATAAAAAAAACCGCTCCGAGGTACAGAGCGGTTCCAAAGTGACGATTAAAACCGGTTAATCGGAGCGGCGGGATTCGAACCCACGACCCCCACTACCCCAAAGTGGTGCGCTACCAAGCTGCGCTACGCCCCGGCAGAATCGAACCTATCACAGCAGGTCTCTGACACTGGCCGCAGGCTCCCGCATGTGCGCCAACAAGCGTGCAGTAAGCCGTTCGCGATTGAGGCAGGCATAGCCAGAGATCCTTTGCTGGCGGGCCAGGCGCCGCAGGTCCGCCAAGCCCATCGTCGCCAGCCTCAGTTCCGGCAGCCGGCGCCAGGCCCCGGAGGGCATCGGTAGATCGGAGCCCTGACGACCATCGCGGAAGCCGAACAGCGCCCCGCCCGCCATCCATTCCGGCACCAGCACAAACAGAACCGCCATCAGGCCGTAGAGCTCCACCAAGCCCCTGGGCAGGGGATGCAGCTGGCGCGGCTCAGGGTCCGGCGGTGGGCCTTGGGAGGTCATCAGAGCAGGGAGCTGCCGCCCATGGCAGGGCCATTGCGCCAAAGCAGGGGGGGCGCCATGGGTGGATGGAGTCGCGCGTACCAGAAAGCCATGGCAAAACAGAGACCGATCGTGATCAGCAGTCCCACAATCACGACTCGATCAGGCAAGGGATTCATGCATCCTCCGTACGTTGGCAGTGCATCAGGGTGGGCATGGGCTGGGTCCGCTCGAGTTGGAGTTCATCGCCCTTGAGACGCAACGTCAATCCCTCGCCGCTGTAACTCACACCATTGTCCATCTGCCGATCGCGAAACAGGGTGGAGCGATGGCCGCCCATCAAAATGGATGCTTGCGAATCATTACGCTCTAGTACCAGCACCTGCTGCTGATCACAACGAAAGCGATCCTTCCTATCATAATTTTCCCACCATGGCGAGTCGACTGCCACCCCAAAAGGTGCCAAAAAGTTCAGGGCCAGGCAGAGCCAAGATGAAGCTAACGAGGGCAAGGCAAAAGCCGAAGCCAAAAGGTGCATCTCAGCTCACAAAATGATCGGAGCATTGTCGCCGCGCAACACACAATGGGAGATGCTCCAATCGAAATGGCTCCAGACTACAGGCGGTAGTCGATAGTTGCAGCCAGGAAAATCAGCTAACAAAACGCCGGTGGGCTGGGCCGAACAGTAAGGCCGACTGCCGGGCTTAGCGAGATATTGCTGGTGGTAAGTCTCCCCCGGCTGGAAAGCTACATCTGCCCGAATCTCGGTGGTGATCGGGCCGAAGCCAGCAGCGGCCAGCTGAAGGCCGTATTGGACACCGCTGGCGCTGGCCAGGGCCAGCCATTGGGGATCGTTGATAAAAATCGCCGAGCGGTACTGGCTGCCCCGGTCGTTGCCCTGGCGATCCCCCTGGGTGGGGTCGTGGCATTCCCAAAACAGCTTGAGAAGATCGCTGAAATGCACCTTCTCCTGGTCCCAAACCACCCGCACCACCTCAGCATGGCCACTGCGGCCACTGCAAACCTGTTGGTAGGTGGGTTGGGCCAGGGCACCGCCGGCGTATCCCACCGCCGTCGTCACCACCCCAGGGAGGCGCCAGAAGCCCTTCTCCGCCCCCCAGAAACAGCCGCAGCCAAACAGCACCTCCCCCTGGCCGGATTCGGCTGGCGCGTCAATGGGGGTGCCAAGCACCGCATGGGTGCGTTCCTGGGAAGCCTTGCGATCCAGGGCACCCTGGCCTGATCCGGAAAAGAGTCCGAGCACGGCAAAAGAATGGCTTGGCCTCAGCCTAGGCAGGCCGGGCCAACCTCAGACCGGCTCCAGCCGTTCGGCCTGCTCCCTTTCCCACAGCCGCCGGTACGGACCCGGCACCGCGACGAGGTCCCGGTGGTGACCCTGCTGCACCAAACGCCCCTCTTCCATCACCAGGATGCGGTCACAAGCGGCAGCGGCCGAAAGCTGGTGGCTGATCATCAACACCGTGCGCCGTTCCTGTTCGCGCACCGACCGCAGGATTGCCGCAGCGGTGTTGTTATCCACACTGGCCAGGGCATCGTCGAGCACCAACAGGGGGGCGTCGACCAGCAGGGCCCTGCCCAGGGCCGTGCGCTGGCGCTGACCACCGCTGAGGGTGATGCCCCGTTCCCCCACCAAAGTGTCGTAGCCGTCGGGGAAACCGCGGATGTCAGCCTCCAGGCGGGCCTCACGGGCCGCCCGCTCGACCTGGCCCTGGGATGCTTCCGGGGCGCCGTAGCGGAGGTTGTCCGCCAGGCTGCAGGTGAACAGATAACCCTCCTGGGGCACCAGGGCCACCCGGGAGCGCAAGCTGCCCAGATCCAGCGCCGTGATGTCGACCCCATCAAAAAACAGCTGCCCTTGCGGCACCTGCACCAGCCGGCCCAGGGCGCGGGCCAGGGTGGTCTTGCCGCAGCCCACCGGCCCCACCACAGCCACCAGTTCGCCCGGTGCCAGGGTGAAGTGCAGGTTGTCGAGGGCAGGGCGTTGGGCGTCGGGATAGCGAACGGTGAGGCCCACGGCCCGCACGGCCCCTTGGGCGGGCTCTGGAGCCCGCTGGGGCTTGGCGGGGGATGTGATCAGGGGGCGACGGTTGAGCAGGGCCTCGACCCGCTCAAGGCTCACCTGGCCGGTCTGAAAGGTGTTGAGGGTGAAACCGAGCAGGGCGGTGGGAAAGACCAGCCGTTCCACATAGAGAACCAAGGCCACCAGATCACCAATGCTGAGGCTGCCGCGTTCCAGCTGGCCACTACCAAGGGCCAACAGCAGCAGCAGGCTGATGGAGGAAATGCCCTCCAAAAGGGGGAAAAGGGTGCTGCGGGAACGGGCCAGACCCAGGGCCGCGTCGCGGTAGGCGCGATTGCGGCCGGCGAAGGCCTTTTGTTCGGTGGCCTCCTGGCCGTAGATCTTGATGGCCCCGATGCCGGAAATGTCCTCCTGAATCAGATCGCTGAGGCTGGCCAGGGATTCCTGCAGGCGCCGTTGCTGGCGCATCATGCGGCCACCGAACAGGCGCACCGTCACCAACATCAAGGGATAGAGGCCCACCGCCGCCAGGCTCAAGCCCGGATTGATCAGCAACATCGCCGGCAGCGTCATGGCATAGGCCAAGGCGGTGTTGGCCAGGCTGAGCAGGGCAAAACCCAGCAACCGACGAACATTTTCGACGTCGCTGGTGGCGCGGCTGATCACCTCGCCACTGCCCATCCCCTGCACAAAACTTGGTTCCTGGCGCAAGACGTGGTCGAAGATGCGCTGCTTGAGATCGGCCTCCACCTGGCGGCCGATCCCAAACACCAGGACGCGAGAGGCCAACCGCACCAGCCCCATCACGGTCGCCAACGCCAGGATCAGGGCCGCTTCCACCAGCAGCTCCCGCTGGCTGAAGCCATCCTTGAGACTCTCGATGATCCGGCGCACCAACAGGGGAAAGGCGGTGCTCAGGAGGTTGACCACCACCAACGCCACCACACCCAGGGCGACGTCGCGACGGTGGGGACCCAGATAACGGGCAATCAGATCGAGCCGCAGGGCGCTCATCGGCGTCTCGCTGGCCATTAGGTCCGCCTAACCTACGCAGCTCCCTTGGCCTGCCGGCGCGCCGCGATGGACCAGCAGAACCACCCCCTCCATGGCACCGACCGGGCCCATGTCGACCGCTTGTTGGCCGTGGAAACGCCTGCTGACGCCGATCTGGTCGATGCTGCCCGGTTGCTGACGCGGTATGCGGATTTTCCCGGTGCCCCGGACCTGCGCGACGATTTGGCCAAGGTTCTGCGGTTCTGGGGCCTGGATCAAACCCAGCTGCAAGGGCGCACCCGGGCCCTTTGGAGCACCGGGTTCCGACCCGTCGGACTCGCCCCTGTCAGCGAGGGAGTCGGCTCGGGTTTTGACACGGCCAGCGAGGAAACCGGCTGAGATTCCGTGCCCAGACTGGTTTGCAGCCAGGGTCCAACCTCTGCCGCCCCGTTGCGGTCGGCCCATTGCTCGCCAGAAGAGGCCCCTCCGGGTGATAGTGGGAGCGTCCCCATCACCCGGCCCGGCGTGCCCTGCACCCGGGCTTTTTCTTGACCATTTCTTGACGATCTGAATTCCTCGCCGTGATGACAGCCCCCCAAGCCTGGCCCCAGCTGCTTGACCAACTGCTGGCGGGCCAGACCATGAGCGACGTCCAGGCCGGCGCCCTGATGCAGGGCTGGCTGGAGGGGGCCATCGATCCGGTCCTCACCGGCGCCCTGCTGGCCGCCCTCCGCGCCAAGGGCACCACAGGGGAGGAACTGGCGGCCATGGCCAGCGTGTTGCGGCGGGCCTGCCGCATCGCCAGCCCGTTTCCAGAGCTTGTCGATGGCCTCGAACTGGTGGATACCTGCGGCACCGGCGGCGACGGGGCCGACACCTTCAACATCTCCACGGCGGTGGCCTTCACGGCCGCCGCCTGCGGGGCTCGGGTGGCCAAACACGGCAACCGCAGCGCCAGCGGCCGTGTCGGTTCGGCCGATGTGCTCGAAGCCCTGGGCCTCAATCTGGCGGCACCCCAGGAACGGGTGCTGGCGGCACTGCAAGCCCATGGCATCACCTTTCTGTTCGCCCCCGGCTGGCACCCGGCCCTGGTGGAGCTGGCTCCCCTGCGCCGCCGACTCGGCATCCGCACGGTCTTCAATCTGCTCGGACCCCTGGTCAATCCCCTCAGCCCCCAAACCCAGGTCCTGGGGGTGGCCCGCGCTGACCTGCTCGATCCCATGGCCGGCGCCCTGCGGGGGCTGGGACTGGCCAGGGCCGTGGTCGTCCATGGGGCAGGGGGGCTCGATGAGGCGTCCCTGGCCGGTGCCAATGAACTGCGGCTGTTGGAGGCGGGGGCGATTCGGCGCGAGTGGTTGGAGCCGGCCTCCCTGGGACTGGCCCCTGCCCCCCTGGAGGCCCTCGTCGGCGGTGATCTGGCCACCAACGCGGCCATCTTGGAAGCCGTATTGCGGGGCCAGGGATTAGCAGCCCATCGAGACGTCGTAGCCCTGAACACCGCCCTAGTGCTTTGGGCGGCGGGCCTGGCCGCCTCTCCCGCCGCCGGGGTTCCCCTGGCCCTGGAGGCCCTGGCCCAGGGTCGTCCCTGGGCCAAGCTGCAGCAACTTCGCTCGCTCCTAGCGCCACCGCCCGCCGCCACCACCACCCAGCCGAACGTTCCTCCCCATCAGGCAGGGCAGTCAGGTGCGGGATGATCGCTTCAACTGAGCCGCCCCTGGTGTCCGAGACCGCCACGACCCCAGTGCCCTCCCTTATCCCCGGGCCCAGTGCCAGTAGCGATGCCGCAGCTGAGGCTGCACCAACCGCTCTGTTGGTGCTGGCCGATGGAACCGTGCTGCGGGGTCTGGCCTGCGGCGCCCGCGGCACCGCCATCGGTGAAGTGGTCTTCAACACCGGCATGACGGGCTACCAGGAGGTCATGACCGACCCCAGCTACGCAGGCCAACTAGTCACCTTCACCTATCCCGAACTGGGAAACACCGGGATCAATCCCCAGGACCAGGAAGCTAACCGCCCCCATGTCAGGGGCCTGATCACCCGGCGCCTTTCCCCGGTGGCCAGCAACTGGCGGGCCACAGAAGAGCTCGAGCGCTGGTTGCAGCGCCATGGAGTGGTGGGCATCCGTGACGTCGACACCCGGGCCCTGGTCCGCCACCTGCGCCAGGGCGGCTCGATCAACGGCGCCATCAGCAGCGAGGGACTGAGCCCCTCGATGTTGCTGCAGAGGGTGCGGTCTTCCCCTTCGATGGCTGGGCTGAATCTGGCCGCAACGGTCAGCACCGGTGAGTCCTATGGCTGGTCCCGGCTCTGTGAGGTGGAGTTCGATCAGCGACTCCAGGTCCAGCCTGAACGGCCTTATCGGGTTGTGGCAGTGGATTTCGGCATCAAACGAGCCATTCTCGAACGGCTGGTGGCCCACGGCTGCGAGGTCACGGTGGTCCCCGCCAACGCCAGCCTCGAAGAGGTGCTCCAGCACCAGCCTGAGGGGGTGTTTCTCTCCAACGGACCGGGCGATCCGGCGGCGGTGAGCGAGGGCATTGCCCTGGCCGGCCAACTGCTCAACCAGCCAGATCTCCCCCTGTTTGGCATCTGCCTAGGCCACCAGATCCTGGGCCTCGCCCTGGGCGGCCGCACCTTCAAGCTGGAGTATGGCCACCGGGGTCTCAACCACCCCTGCGGCAGCCCTGGCCAGGTAGAGATCACCAGCCAGAACCACGGATTCGCCCTGGCGGCCGACTCCTTGCCGGTGGGGCAGGTACGGATCACCCACCACAATCTCAACGACCGGACGGTGGCGGCCCTGAGCTTGCTGGATCAACCGGCCTTCGGCGTCCAATACCACCCTGAAGCCAGTCCGGGCCCCCACGACTCGGACCACCATTTCGGACGCTTCGTTTCCCTGATGGCCCAGCGTCGCTGATTCCATCTAGGGCCGGTGATCCTTGCCAGGGCGGCTGGAATTCAAAATATTTCTGCGCGACCGGCGGAGGATGACTACACTGCCGCCGTTGCTACCTGAGGAGCTAGACCAATCACTGAACTGCAGCGTTTGACCGTTTCCCTGAGGGGGGGCTGCGACAAAACAGACCAAGCTTTGGTCTTTGGCTTTACGGGTCAACTGGATGCCTATTCGGACAAGCAGTTCAGCGCCTACATCGCCGAACACAGCCAAGGGGCCTCCCTGCCTCTCATCATTGATCTGAGCCGCATCGATTTTATCGATTCCTCGGGCTTAGGGGCCCTCGTGCAACTTGCCAAGAACTGCAAGGAGAGCGGCACTTCATTCGCAATGATCGGCAATGCCAGGGTCGTGCAAACCCTCAAGCTGGTGCGTCTCGAAGCCTTCCTGAATCTTCAGCCCTCCCTCGAAGCCGCCCTTGCCCAATTCGGCGCCGCCTGAATCGGGCCTCCAGCCCGAACTCCTTTGGTTGAACCATCTGCCCCCTTCCCCGGCGGACGAGAATCTTGGTCCCTTGCAATTGGCCTGGTTAGGTGATGCGGTGTGGGAACTGCACCAGCGACTGCGCCACTGTCAGCGGGCCGGTCGCAGCGACGATCTGCACCGAGCTGTGGTCGCCAAGGTGAAGGCTGAAGCCCAGGCCCAAGCCCTGCAACAACTCGAACCGCTCCTTAACGATAACGAACGCGATCTGGCCCGACGGGGACGCAATCGGGCCCGGGGCTCCTGTCGCGGTGGTTCGGCGGGCACGTACGGACAGGCCACGGGATTTGAGACGATGCTGGGATGGCTCTTTCTTCGGAATCCCCAGCGGCTGGCCGAGTTGCTGGTCCACCTCGATAAGACCGACCCTTCCCCACCGCCTCCCAACCCATGAGCCAGCCTCCAAATCGTCGCTCCGACAACCGTTTCCAACGGCGCCCCGGCGGCCGACCCGAGGGAGGCGGAGGGGGCCGGCGCGTTCCCTCTTCCGCTTCGGGCCCGCCGCCGCGCTGGGGGGCGGGCCGCCGCCCCGAGGGCTCCGCTGATCGCCCCCCCTTCGACCGGGGATCTTCCGAAGGCAGGTCCTATGGGGCTAAACCCTATGAAGGCAAAAATTTCGAAGCAAAGCCCTACGAGCGCAAGCCCTATCAGGGTCAATCCAGCGAAGGCCGCTCCTTCGAAGGCAAACGGCCTGGCTTCGAGCGCTCGGGCCCGCCCCGCTCCGGTCCGCCGCGCTCGGGCCCAGAACGGAGTGGGGGAGAGCGACCCAATTTTGATCGTCCCCGCAGTGACAGATCTTGGGGAGAAAGACCCGGCGGCGACCGTGCCCGCTTCGATCGTCCCGGTGCTGAACGCTTCAGCAGGCCCTCAGCAGATCGCCGCCCCGGTCTCAGGCGCGACAATGGCGGCCGCCCGGAAGGGCGACCCAGCCGCGATGGTCGCCCGTTCAACCGCGAAGGCGGTGCCGGCTCCCGCGACAACCGCCCGTCCTTCGATCGGCCCCGGTTTAGCGGAGATGGGCCCCAAGGTTTGCGCGATGGGGATCGCCGGCCCCGGCCGGGGGCCAGGGGACCCTTTGGGCGCCCTCCAGCCCGTTCCCTATCCCCCACCGGCTCCCCGCCAAGGGCGAGCGAAGGACTGGAAGAGCAGGAAAGCTTCTCCGCCGATGCCCCCTCAGACCTGGTCTGGGGTCGGCATTCGAGCCTGGCGGTACTCGAGGGCGGGCGGCCCGTTCATCGCGTCTGGTGTACGCCGGAAATGCGTTTCAGCCCCCGCTTCCTGCAGCTCCTGCGTGAAGCCAAGTCCTCCGGCGTGCTGGTCGAAGAAGTCACCTGGGCGCGGCTGGGCCAGATCAGCGGTGGTGCCGTCCACCAGGGCATCGTGCTGCAACCGGCCGCCGCCGAAACCCTCGACCTGACCAGCCTCATCGAGGGCTGCAACGCCCTCGGTGAAGCGCCCCTGCTGATGGCGGTGGATGGTCTCACCGATCCCCACAACCTGGGGGCCATCCTGCGCAGTGCTGAGGCCCTCGGGGCCCATGGCATGGTGCTGCCCCAACGGCGCAACGCCGGACTCACTGGTTCGGTGGCCAAGGTGGCGGCCGGCGCCCTTGAGCACCTGCCCGTGGCCCGGGTGGTCAACCTGAATCGCTCCCTGGAAACCCTCAAGCAGGAGGGTTACCGGGTTATCGGCCTGGCGGAAGAGGGCAGCGTCACCCTGGAGGAGGCCAACCTGGAGGGGCCCCTGGTCGTGGTCACCGGATCTGAAGGCGATGGCCTCTCGCTGCTGACCCGCCGCAATTGCGACCAACTCGTGCGCATCCCCTTGCGCGGCGCCACCCCAAGCCTGAATGCCTCCGTGGCCACCGCCCTGTTGCTCTATGAGATTGCCCGGCGCGGCTGGATGGCAGGACTGCAAGGCAGCGCCCCCGCCCCGCGGCTGGTGCGCCCCGCCATGGCCAGCACTCCCCTGGTGGGCCTTGATGAAGCGCCCGAGACCGACGCTTTCGATGCCGAGTTGGACGAGTCCCTGGAGGCCAGCGACGAGCCAATCGCGGCCGGCAATGCTGCTGCAGGCTCCGAAACCATGCCTAGCGAGCCCTCGGAACTCGCGGCCCAGCTGCCGCCATCTCCCCAGCCCGCCCAATCGATCAGCGCAGCGGAACCTGACCCGGGGGCGGCAGCAACACCCCAAAGCGAACCCTTGGCAGAGCCCAGGCAAGCCGCGATCTCCCTTGGGGAAGCCTTGGCCACTGGTGCCAGCAGCCAGGACGCCAGCCTGGGGAACGGCCGGGAGGTGGTTGGCGGGGGCGATGGACCCTGGAGTGCAGTCAGGGCACCATCGTTCTTCGACAACGACATACGTCTTTGAGCCAGACCCGGCCGCTTCTGGGGCCGGCAAGATTTGGCTCCAAGGCGGTCTCCATGGCCCTATTTCCGCGTTGCCATCCATGAACCCCCTCCACTGGACAGTGCGAACTCTGGCCAATGTCTTAGGTCTGGCTTGGTGGGCGCGGGTGGAGAGTCGCTCCCCGGATGCCGAGTACTGGTTCGGACCGTTTGGGCGGCGCCGCAGCCTGGATCTCGCCCTACCGGCCTTTCTAGGCGATCTGCAGGCCGAAGGAACCGCCTCGCTCCAATACCGGGTCCTGCGCACCTGCCGCCGCGAACCCCTCACCATCTACAGCGAGGGACCCCCACCGGATCTGGGCCTGCGCTCAGGCAGGGCCGGCTGATAGCGTCCAGCCTCTTGAAGCAAAGGGTCGATGGGCATCGCTGAATGGCGCCAGCGGTTGCGCAAGGGGGAGGTCTCGGCCCGGGAACTGACCGAAAACTGTCTGGCCCGCATTGACTCGGTCGAAGCTGAGGTGCATGCCTTTCTGGAGGTGACCCGCGAACGGGCCCTCGCCGATGCCGACCGCATCGACCTGGCCCGGGCAGCCGGCCAGGAGCTGCCGCCCCTGGCTGGCATCCCCATTGCCATCAAGGACAACCTTTGCACTCGCGGCATTCGCACCACCTGCTCAAGCCGCATGCTTGAGGATTTTGTGCCCCCCTACGAATCCACCGTCACCGAGCGCCTGTGGCGGGCAGGCGGAGTGCTGATCGGCAAGACGAACCTCGACGAGTTCGCCATGGGCAGCTCCACCGAGACCTCCGCCTTCGGCCCCAGCCGCAACCCCTGGAATCCCCAACGGGTGCCGGGGGGCAGTTCGGGCGGCAGCGCCGCTGCCGTCGCCGCCGGCGAATGTGTGGCGGCCCTTGGATCCGACACCGGTGGATCGATCCGCCAACCCGCTGCTTTTTGCGGTGTCGTGGGCCTCAAGCCCACCTACGGCCGGGTCAGCCGCTGGGGATTGGTGGCCTTCGCCAGTTCCCTCGACCAGGTGGGCCCCTTCAGCCACAGCGTCGCCGACAGCAGCGAGATTCTGCAGGTTATTGCCGGTGCCGACCCAAGGGATTCCACCTGCCTGAACAGCCCCGTGCCGAACTACCGGGCCTCCCTTGACCAACCCGTCAAGGGGCTGAGGGTGGGCATCATCCGCGAATGCCTGGAGGCCGAGGGACTCGATCCCCAGGTTAAAGCAAGCGTGCTGGTGGCCTCCAGGCAGCTGGAGCAACTCGGCTGCGAACTCGTGGACATCCGCTGTCCCCGGTTCAATGACGGCATCGCCACGTACTACGTCATCGCCCCTTCAGAGGCCTCAGCCAACCTGGCCCGCTACGACGGGGTGAAATACGGCCACCGCAGCCGCGCCGATGCCGCTAGCGAAAGCTTGGCGGTGATGACGTCCCGCAGCCGAGCCGAGGGATTCGGCGATGAAGTGCAACGCCGCATCTTGATCGGCACCTACGCGCTTTCGGCGGGCTATGTAGATGCCTACTACCACAAAGCTCAGCAGGTCCGCACATTAATACGCCAGGACTTCGAGCGGGCCTTCGAGCAGGTGGACCTGCTGCTGAGCCCAACGGCGCCAACCACCGCCTTTGGCTTCGGCGCCCACAACGACGATCCCCTGGCCATGTACCTGGCAGACCTGCTCACCATCCCCGCCAACATGGCCGGGCTGCCAGCCATCAGTGTGCCCTGCGGCTTCGACGACCAAGGCCTGCCCATTGGCCTGCAATTGATCGGGGGCGTGTTGCAGGAAGCCACGCTGCTGCGCCTCGCCCATCACTACGAAGCGGCGGCCCAGGTGCAAAGCAGCAGGCCCCTAGCGGCCCTGGTGGCGGATGCCATCGGTTGAGCCCTCCAAGTCACCCTGATAGCGAAAGGTTCCTGACGCCATATCTGGTGTGCGATGAACAACTACGGGCCATGGGTGGGGCCTAACCTGAATCCCACCGCCAACCCCACGCCCCTTGGCCTTCGTCCCCCTCCACAACCACAGCGACTACAGCCTGCTGGACGGAGCCTCCCAACTGCCGGCGATGGTGGAGAGGGCGGTTGAGCTGGGCATGCCAGCCCTGGCGCTCACCGACCACGGCGTCATGTATGGCGCCATCGAATTGCTGAAGTTGTGCACCAAGGCCGGCATCAAGCCGATCATCGGCAATGAGATGTACGTGATCAACGGCTCGATTGCAGATCCCCAACCCAAAAAAGAACGGCGCTATCACCTGGTGGTGCTGGCCAAGAACGTCACCGGATACCGCAATCTGGTCAAGCTCACCAGCATCAGCCACCTGCAGGGCATGCGGGGCCGGGGGATTTTCTCGCGGGCTTGCATCGACAAGCAGCTACTGCGGCAATACAGCGAGGGGTTGATCGTCGCCACCGCCTGCCTCGGCGGCGAG
>CAMDWF010000008.1 GCA_945878795.1 Synechococcus sp. UW140 | reverse complement strand
GATCGGCATTGAGGGCAGCGAACCAAACCAGGGTGGTCACCACTTCCTGTCTGTATCGGTTTTGGTTGGCTGATACCACCAAAGCGTGGCCAGTATGCAGGCGTCCCAAGCCTCCCGCCATGCGACGCCAACGGCTGATGGCCTCGTCGGAGTCTCGGGGCTTGCCAAAAACCTCTCCTTCAAATTCCAGCAGGGAATCACAACCCAATACGGGCGCCATAGGCGCTCCACGGAAATCTGCCGGCATCTCCCCTGGATGGCCGCTAACCCCGGCCTGCAACGCCTGGGCCACGGACTGGGCCTTGGCGAGCGCAAGTTGCTCCACCATGGCCCTTGGGGGCATGGACCCGAAGGCCCCTTCATCCACCCCACTTATTTGGATCTGATGGGGAATCCCTGCCTGCTCCAGCAAGCGGCGACGGGCCCTTGAGGCAGAAGCCAGAACCAACATCAACGTTTTGCAATCACACCAAACCCTGCCACAGCTAACCCTTGGGCCGCATCTGGCCGTCGCTAGCCTCAATATCAAGATCGCTTCTGTGCCCGATGGGTCTCGCTGGATCGGTTGCAGCTGAAATTGGCCGCCGCTGCGTCACCCCTGCTCTCCGGCTGGCCCTCCCCATGCTCGCTTTGGCAGTGGCACCTTCCCCGGCGCAGGCCTACGGCTTGCCAAGACCCGGTGTGGTGTGTGACAAGGTTGAGGCCACGTGTTACACCGACCAAGGACCTTCCGTTGCCCAAACCGGCCGCGAATACGGCCGCAAAGCGCAGGAGGATCTACTGCGGTCCCTATCTGGGCGGCCGCCAGTGCCGATGTTTCGTCTTAGTGGCGGCGAACTCTGTGATCTGCGCCAGCGCCGCTGCTGGGATGACGGCAACCAGCGTCGCAACCCAAGTAAAACCATCACCCGCCAGCTGTTTGGCTCTGCCAGTGGCAACAACCAGGGCTGGGGTGACAGCTCCCAATCCAGGCGTCAGTGTCAACTTGAACAAAGGGGTCGAAACCTGTTTCGCGGTCCCTGCGATCTCGAGAGTCGCCAGGAAGGTACCGGCGTCACCTACCGGGTGGCCACTGACGATGGACGGAACTACAACTTTTTCGCCAGGGGCAACCAGCTCTGGCTGCGTGACGCCACGGGCCTTTGGCCCGTGGGCTGGCGTGATTGGGGCGATCAGGTGATTTTCCGCTGGTCCGATCTGGAGCTGAAGGCCAGCCGCGGCCGTTCCGCCCGTCCCGATCGCAACCAGGGTCCTTCCCAACAGCAGCAAGACTTGAAACAGCTCCTAAACAGCCTCTTCCAATGACCTCTGCTGGCCTTTCCCCCAGCCCAGATCGCCGCGCCTTGGATCGGGCCACCCAATCGATGCGCTGCCTGCCGTTCCGCAGGGCTTTCTATGCAGAAGTGGCCGACAGCCCGATCTCCAGCAACGAACTCTGTGGTCGTGATGATTGGGCCGATCTGGTGTTCGCCCCCTTCGGACCGGAGCGCGCCGAGGCCCACTTCAACTGGATGATCCGACTTGGGATCTTGAGGCGCGAAGTTGACGGCCAGGGTCTCACCGAACGGGTGCGTCTGACTCCCATGGGCCGTGAACTTCTGGCGAGTTGGCAAGGAGAAATCGGCAGGGCAAATCTGCGCGAGCGCATCCAAGAAAATTTCCAACGCCACCGACCCCGCTTTTGATGAGGTCTTGACCTTGATACGTCCCAAAGGGGCCACAGCGACTCCACTGATGGTGCTTGGTACCAGCAGTGGAGCAGGCAAATCCTTAATGACCACAGCGCTCTGCCGCCACCTAATGCAACGGGGCGAACAGCCGGTGCCTTTCAAGGGGCAGAACATGAGCCTGAATGCCTGGGTGGATTGCAACGGCGGTGAAATGGCTTACTCCCAGGCGGTCCAGGCCTGGGCAGCCGGCCTGGAGCCGCAAGCGGCCATGAATCCGGTGCTGCTAAAACCCCGCGGAGACAGCTGCAGCGAAGTCATCCACCTGGGGCGTTCGGTGGGCAATGCCCGGGCCGAGCACTACTACCGCGATTGGTTCCGTCCTGGTTGGCGGGCCATCCGGCAGGGCCTGCACCAGCTCGATGACCAGTACCCAGGCGGCAGGCTAGTGCTGGAGGGAGCCGGCAGTCCTGTGGAGGTAAATCTCCAAGCCCGTGATCTCACCAACCTGCGTCTAGCCCAGTACCTGCGGGCGCGCTGTCTGCTGGTGGCGGATATTGAGCGGGGTGGGGTGTTCGCCCAGATTGTGGGCACCTTATCTTTACTGCGGCCTGTGGAACGGCCCCTGATCCGCGGCCTGCTGATCAATCGTTTTCGAGGGCGCCGCGAATTGTTCGAGGAAGGGCGCCGATGGCTGGAACGCCATACCGGCCTACCGGTACTTGGGGTGATGCCCTGGCTCGACGATGTCTTCCCCCCTGAAGACTCCTTGGATCTGCTGGAGAGACGGGGAAGAAAAAACAACGCTGATATCAAAATTGCCGTACTGAAACTTCCCTCCCTCAGCAACTTCTCCGATCTCGATCCACTCGAAGCCGAAAACACCGTCCAATTGCAGTGGCTCGAAGCGGGCCAGACCCTTGGCCCTGTTGATGCGGTAATCGTGCCGGGAAGCAAACAAACCCTGCGGGATCTGGCCGCCTTGCGCCTAGCGGGTCTGGACACCGCCCTAGCCTCCTACAGCCAAGCGGGAGGCCTGATCTTTGGCCTCTGCGGAGGGCTGCAAATGCTGGGCCGCTGGCTCGATGATCCAGGGGGCCTGGAAGGGGGACTGGCAGGCCATCGGCGCCCGGTGCGGGCAGCGGGGTTGGGTCTGCTGCCCCTGGCCACCCGCTTCAGTAGCAACAAGGAGCTGCGTCAACGACAGGTGGACTCCCTCTGGCCGCCAGGCCCCCCCCTGAGCCTGGAAGGCTTCGAGTTACACCATGGCAGCACCACTGTTGTCCTTGAGCCCCAAAGGGGTGGTACCGATGCGTCAAGCCAACCCCCAAGCCCCATGACAACCGACCCCAGCCTGGGCTGGTGGCAACCGGTGGGCGACCGCGGCGGCATGGTCGCCGGCACCTATTTGCACGGGGTGTTTGAAAATGGCCCCTGGCGTCGGCGCTGGCTCAACCTGCTGCGCCAACGGCGAGGCCTAGCACCCCTCAGCCCCCACGTCCCCCACCACAGACACCAACGGGACAGCCTGCTGGAGCGCCTATCTCAAGAGTTCGCAAAGGAAATCAACCTCGAGCCCCTGCTGCGCCAGGATTGATGGGATCCCTAACCCTGCGATGGCCCAATGGCCGCCTCAGTCGCGCCCACGTCGGGACAGCGTGGCTGGAGGCCGCCCAACAAGCTGGCTTTCCAATTCCCACCGGATGCCTTGGGGGCAGTTGCGGAGCCTGCGAAATCGACGTCAATGGCGAAACCCTGCGGGCCTGCATCGCCTGTGTCGAAGGAGCGGCAGGGGTCACCCTTGAAATCGAGCTGGTCAACGACCCCTACTGGTGAGGTCGCCGCCAGGCAGCAACGATCTGACGGGGATGGAGATTCAGGCGACGGGCGGTTCCCGTCACCCTGAGGCGCTGCTTCTGCAAGGCGCCTTGAAGGTTGGAGAGGGTCTGGTCCCAAAGGAACTCCAAGTGCCATCTAATCAGGGTGCGGCGTTGGGCCTGGATCAAAGCCACAGGCAACTCCGCCGGTAATGGCAGGTCCAGCTGACGGGCCAGCTCTGTGGTCTGGTTGCGCCAAAAAGCGCTGGCCTGTTCCGAAAGGTGACGGCACTCTTCCAGGGAAAAGTGTCGATTGGCCTCCTGGGAACCAAAACTCTCGACCTCGATCAGACCCGGCAGATCATGGGGATTGGTCCCGGCCTCGCTGATCACAAAACAGCCATTAATCGGGGCCTGCCACATTCTTCCGGAAAGGGAGCGCCCCCGCTGATACGGATACATCAAACCGAAGCAACAGCTTGAGGCGGCAATCAGCCGATTGGCCTGCCAATAGCTCAAGGATCGGCTGGCAACGCCAATCCGCTGCCAGCGTCCGCCAAAGACCCGAACCCGTCCCTGCTGAATCAGGGTGACCAGATCATTTTGAAAAGCATCGGCCGGCATCGGTTTGTAATTGGCCAGATGGACCGGGCGGGAATTTTTACTGGAAAAGGTCCGCCGCCAGATTTCAGGGAAAACCGGCAGGTAGCCGGTGACATCTCCCCCAGCCAGGCTGATGCGCTCCAAGCGACTGGCGTGGGGAAAGCGATCGCTCCAGTCGATATCCAGCTCCTTGACATAGTCATATATATGCACCGGACCGCTGTATTCAAGCCAATCCTTACCTGGATCACCCCGCAACATGACAATCAGGTCGGGAGAGCGGGAAGCTGACACCGATGCGGGGGACCAAACAAAAACCTGATATCCAGCAAGGGTATAGAAAAGCTCAATATTAAGATAGACATCTTTATCAAGATAATCCGTCGAGACAACGGCACAGGATCGATTCATCATCAAAAATAAAGCCTCCTTTCAGTTAAGTATTTATGGAGGGTGGGACCGGGAGTCAAACCTAAAGATGGATCAAACCACCACCCAGCAGCTTGTCCTGATCGTAAAAAACAGCCGCCTGACCCGGAGTGATCGAAAATTGATCAGCATCGAAATCCAGCCGGCAACGGTAGGGGCGTCCCGCCTGGCGATCGGACCCTTGGCAGGACACCGGCGTCAGCAGGGCAGCTACGGGCTCACTGCGATAGCGCAACTGAACATGCACCGCCATAGGCGATTGCGGTGGGTCGATGGACACCCAGTTCACGGCCCCGACGCCACAATCCTGACGCGAAGCCTGGGCCCGAGGAGCCACAACCACCCGATTGGTGGAGGGCTCCAGGCCGATGACATGGAGAGGTTCGCTCCAGGCGATACCGAGACCGCGACGCTGACCCATGGTGAAATGCTCAATGCCATCGTGCTCGCCAATCACCGTGCCGTCGGCCAGGACGATCTGACCCTGCCGTGGCGGCAGGTAGGCATCCAGAAAGGCCCGCATCGAACCATGGTGGTCGGCCAGACAGAGATCCATGCTTTCAGGTTTATGGGCGGTACGTAAGCCAAGGGCTGCTGCTTCGGCGCGGGTTTCGGGCTTGCCCATCTCCCCTAGGGGAAAAACAAGGCGGGCCAGAACCTCTTGGGGCAAGTCGTAAAGGAAATAACTCTGGTCCTTGTGGCGATCAAGCCCCCGCAAAAGCTGATGACGTTCGCCGCTCTGCTGCCCATGGCGCAGGCGGGCGTAATGGCCCGTGGCCAGCCGTGGCAGGCCCCGTTCACGCTGGGCCCAATCCAGCATCGGGCCGAACTTGACCTGCCGATTGCAGCGCGAGCATGGCAGGGGCGTCACACCAGCCTGATAGCCCTCCACCAGGAAGTCCACAATCTCGGCCCTGAAGGTGTCGCGGGCATCCACCACGTGATGGACGATGCCTAATTGGTCACAGATGCCCGTTGCATCCACCAGACCCTCGGCGCAGCAGGCTCCCTTGCCACTCATCAACCATAAGGTGACCCCCTCTACCTGCCAACCGGCCGCCACCAGCAGGGCCGCCGCCAAGGAGCTGTCCACCCCGCCGGAAAGGCCAACGGCCACTTGATGGTCGCCCGGCCAGTTGCGCAGCAGGCTTAGCACGGTCCCTCCCGCCTCAGTGACGGGGGTGAGGGCAAGGGGCGACACGAAGACAAACAAAAGTTAGAGGACCATCATGGGCGCAAGCCCCTGGTTGTTGAAAGGAATGGTCTCAACCCCATGGCCAGAACGGGACGCCAACCACCTGCTGGTGACTGGCGCCCAGCTGGAGGACCTGGAAAAGACACTCTTCGCCAGTGGGCTGCCCGTCGAAGCTCTGATGGAAAAAGCCGGCCTGGCCATCAGCAGGCGTCTACTGAAAGTGTTGGGCCAACCGGCCTGGCAGCGGCTTGCCGCTGGCGGGATCGTGGTCTTGGTCGGCCCGGGCCACAACGGCGGCGATGGTCTTGTGGTGGCTCGCGAACTGCACCTGGCGGGGCTAACGGTGCGGCTCTGGCGGCCCTACCCGACCCAGCGACCCTTAACAGCAGCCCACTGGCGCCATGCGCTTTGGCTGGGTCTACTGGAACTGCCGGACCCTCCCGATCCCTGCCAACCCCATCTCTGGGTGGATGCCATCTTCGGCATCGGCCAGCGCCGCCCCCCAGGGGAAATGGTCGAACAGCTGCTGATCGAACGGCAGCGAATGCGCCCCGGGGAGTTAGTCGCCATCGACTGCCCAACCGGCCTGTGCGCAGATACGGGGCGCCGTCTCGGTAAGGGGGCCGCCACGGCCGCCATCACCTTCTGCCTTGGCTTGATCAAACAGGGACTGATCCAGGATCCGGCCCTCGCCCATGTCGGTCGCCTGGAAAGGATCGATCTGGGCCTGCCCCCCCAGCGGATCAGCGGCCTGGCGCACTGTGCCCTCGGCCTGGGGGAACGCGATGTCCCGTGCTTTGCCACTGCGGGTGGGAGCTCGGTGAACGACTGGCAGGAGCCGCCCGATCCGGCAGCCTGCAAATACGAACGGGGGCGATTGCTGGTGGTGGCCGGCAGCTATCGCTATCGCGGCGCGGCCCACCTTGCCCTCGCCGGGGCCTCCGCCACCGGTTGCGGCAGCCTGCAGGCGTCGATCCCGGCAGAATTGGCCGGTGACCTCTGGACCGTTCTGCCCCATGTGGTTGTTCGCCAAGGCCTAGGGGCCACGGAGTTGCGGGGCCTGGACTTAGCGGCGCTGGAACTTGATGGGGTGGAGCGCCTGGATGCAATCCTCCTGGGCCCAGGGATTGGACGCCCGAACCCAAACAGCCCTTTCAGCCCCCCCAGCGACACCAGCGCCTGGGACCAGTTGGTCACCTTTGAGGGGCTGCTGGTTCTCGACGCCGATGGCCTCAATCGCCTAGCCGACCAGGACCACCACCAACCCGATGGCGCCCTTAACTGGCTCCGCCGTAGGAGCGGACCCACCTGGCTGACCCCCCATCGGGGCGAATTCGCCCGGTTGTTTCCCGATCTGGCCGAGCTTCCGGCCCTGGAAGCCAGCCTCGCAGCCGCCCAGACCTGCGGGGCCACCGTGCTGTTAAAGGGTGCGCGCAGCGTCATCGCCGCCGCTGACGGGCGCCGATGGCAACTCCTGGAGGCCTGCCCTGCCGTGGCCCGGGCCGGATTAGGGGATGTGCTCGCCGGCTATGCCGCTGGTTTGGGGGCCAAGGCCCTGGCCCATGGCGGCCTGGACGCCCAGCTGCTGGCGGCTGCGGCACTGATTCACGCCCTGGCGGGATGCCGGGTGGGCCATCGCCCTGGAGCTGGGGGCACCGAGCCCTTGACCGTGGCCCAGAATTTGGCCCGCTGGCCTGCCATGCCATCACCAACGAACCCGACAGGCGGGCCAGAAGCAGGCTGAGCGAGGCGAATGAATTGCTAAATGATTCTTTTTAGAAGAATCAACCGGAATTACAAGGTGCGGATATCGGCATTAATTCTGGTTCAAACCTAAAATATTCTTGAAAAAAAGGATGGCTTACTGAGTTGGCACCGATAGTTGCCATCTTATCAACTGTTGCCATGACCGTCTCGCCATCCGCCACCCCCTCCAAAAGACGCGAAGCATCTGGCCTGAGAAGCAGTGATTCGATGACGTGGTACTTGGCCTCCATCGGTAGGGAGCCCCTGCTAACACCAAGCGAAGAGATCGAACTGGGCAACCAGGTTCAGAAGATGATGGGACTGACAGAAACAAAAGTCAATGAATATTCACCGCAAGAATTAAAAGTGATTCGCGTTGGTCGCCGTGCCAAAGATCGCATGATCAAGGCCAATCTACGGCTTGTTGTTAGTATTGCCAAGAAATATCAAGGCAAAGGCCTTGAAATCTTGGACCTCATCCAAGAAGGTTCCCTAGGCCTTGAGCGTGCGGTAGAAAAATTTGATCCAAGCCGCGGTTATAAGTTTTCCACCTATGCCTTTTGGTGGATTCGCCAGAGCATGAGCCGGGCCATTGCCTGTCAATCCCGCACCATTCGCTTGCCTGTTCACCTAAGTGAACGGCTGACCGCGATCCGCAAGGTCAGCCTGGATCTTGCCCACAAACTAGGTGCCATGCCCAGTCGCCAAGAAATCGCAGCAGCGATCGAGATGCCTATTGAGGAGCTTGATTCTGTGCTACGACAGTCCTTGACCACATCAAGCCTGGATGCTCCGATCAAGGCCGAGGGAGGAAACAATTGCTTGGCCGATCTTATTGCCGATTTCCGTACGGAAAGTCCCCTCGAACAGGTACAGCGGAGCATTGACCAAGAACAATTGGCTCGCTGGCTGAGCCACCTCAACCAACAAGAAAGGGAAGTTTTATCCCTACGCTTCGGCCTAGATGGTCATAATCTCCATAGCCTCGCCGATATAGGGCGCCACCTTGATGTTTCTCGGGAGCGCATCCGCCAAGTAGAACTAAAAGCCCTACGCAAACTTAGGCAAATAACCCGCAAGCTACCTGCAGCCATCTAAGGAAATTACGATAGTTTTTCCATTAAATTAAGAGTAAAGAAGCCTCCGGTGACCTTTTTGGAGGAATTGGCTCAATCTTCGGCCCAGATGTAACGGGTGAGTTCGCTGGGATCAGGCTCAGGCGCGGCCAAAGCAAAGGTGACGCAATCATCGACTTCGGCATCGACCTCAAGCTCAATCTGACGCAATTCCGCTTCTGTTGCCTTGGCTTCAGCCAAGAGATGGCCTGCGAAAGACTTGATGGGATCACGCTTCATCCAGAATTCCTTTTCGGTTTGGGAGCGCAGCTCATCGGGATCCGCTAGGGAATGGCCCCGGAAGCGGTACGTCAGACATTCAAGCAGGGTGGGGCCATCACCAGCACGAGCCCTGGCGATGGCCCGCTCGGCAGCACCGCGAACAGCCAGCACATCCATCCCATCAACTTCTTCGCCGACCATACCAAAAGCTTCCGCTTTACGCCATATTTTTGTATCGCTAGTTGCACGATTATGGTCCATACCAATACCCCAACTATTATTCTCAACCACAAAAAGAATCGGCAATTTCCAAAGAGCCGCCATATTCAGGCATTCATAGAACTGACCTACATTGCAAGTGCCATCTCCGAAAAAAGCCGCCGTTACCGAATCACTATCTGCCTGGCCCAAGGCGTCACGGCGGTAGCGACTGGCGAAAGCGGCCCCCATTGCCACAGGAATGCCCTCACCGATGAAAGCGTAACCACCTAACAGATGATGTTCGCGGGAAAAAAGGTGCATGGAGCCGCCACGACCCTTGCTGCAGCCGGTGATCTTGCCAAACAATTCACTCATCACCTCCCGGGCCGGCACTCCACAACTCAGGGCATGAACGTGGTCGCGATAGGTACTGCAAAACCAGTCATGCTGCAAGCGCATGGCCCGAATCACACCAGTAGAAACGGCTTCCTGGCCGTTGTAGAGATGGACGAAGCCAAACATCTTGCCGCGGTAATACATTTCGGCACATTTATCTTCAAAGCGGCGGCCCAGGGTCATGTCGCGATAGAGCATCAGGCCCTCATCGCGACTGACTCTGGCAGGTTGGAGCGACACCAGTCGTTCTGACCGCTCGGCATGGAACCCCGCCTCGTGGGGCGGCACCGGGGGTGGAACCACCTGGGCCACCATCATGGGATCGGAGGGCAGGGCAGCAGTGAGTTCCTGACTCATGACAGTCGCACTAGGCATCGCTGTAGGCGACTGTACGGGGTCCGTCCTGCAACAACAGTCAAAACCGCTGCCACTGACTACAGTCGCGGCTCCGGCACCCCTTTGGGTTGGATCTGCCCATTGACCATTTCCGTCTGCTTGGTGTCAGCCCGGCGGCCGATGCCCAGACTGTGCTGCGGACCCTTCAGCTTCGGCTTGATCGCCCTCCGGCCCAGACCTACACCGATGAAACGCTCCAGGCCCGAGCGGACCTGCTGCGTTCCAGTGCCGAAATGCTCAGCGACGGCAACCGTCGACCCGCCTACGAAGCAGCCCTCACGGCCCTGGGTACGGAAGGGGAATCCCTGATGGCTGCCCTTGAACTGCCCTCCTCCAAGGAGGTGGCCGGCCTGCTGCTGTTGCTGGAGGCCGGCCAACCCCTGGAATGCTTCAACCTGGCCCGCCGCAACCTCCAGCCCCCCCAAGCCCCCGCCCTGGGCAGCGGTCGAGAGGCCGACCTGACCCAACTCGCCGGCCAGGCTTGTTTAGCCGCAGCCAGGGATCTTGAGGATCGACGCCACTACCAAAGTGCCGCCCAGACCCTTGAAGACGGATTGGTGTTGCTGCAACGCATGGGGCAAAGACCGGAACTGCGGGAGAGCATGCGCCAGGCCCTTGAACAGATGGCCCCGTACCGGGTCCTTGACCTGCTCAGCCGTGACGCCAGCGCAGTCAAGGAAAGGCAGCAGGGTCTGGCGCTCCTGGAGGAATTGGTCCAGCGCCGCGGTGGGCTCGAAGGCGAAGCGGACCCAAGCTTCAGCCTGACGCAATTTGAGGCTTTTTTCCGCCAGATCCGCTGTTTTCTGACGCTGCAGGAACAACTGGACCTCTTCAATCGCTGGTCACGTCAGGATTCAGCCGCCGCTGAGCTGCTGGCCACCACCGCCCTAGCGGCCTCAGGTTTCGCCCAGCGCAAGCCAGATCGCATCGCTGAGGCCCGGCAACGCTTGTTGGCGGGCGACCCGGCCCAACACCAGACGATGCTGGCCAATTTGCACCTCCTTTTGGGAGATGTGGGGGCCGCCCGCACCTGCTTTGAGGCGGGAGCCTCACCGGACTTGAAAGCCTGGGCCGAACGCCAGAGCGCCGAGGACCCCCTGGGCCAACTCTGTGCCTGGTGCCGGGAGTGGCTCGCTCGGGACGTGCTGCCGGGCTACCGGGACCTCGAGGCCGAACCCGATCTGGAGGCCTACTTCAACGATCGCGATGTGCGGACCTGGGTCGAGCGAGAGGATCGTCGTCAAGGTCGATCCTTCATGGCCCCGGCCGCGCCGGCCCCGCCCCAAGCCTCGCCACCCGAGTGGCTGGTGTCATCAACAAAGGGGGATTTCTCCGGGTTTACGGCCTGGGCCCAGGCAACCCTGCACACTCCCTTCGGAACCCCTGGGACGCCAGATGCCAACCCTCACCGCAGCGATGGCACAGGCGACTCCCCCGCGGATCCCGCCACAGCCTCTGGCGATTCCTGGCGATGGAGATTCAGGGGGGCCGGGCCGGCGACCCCTGATCTAGAGGAAGAGAGCGACGCAGGGGAAGGTGATTTTGACGAAGTAGCCCTGGACTGGCCGTTGGCCCGCTGGCGCGACCAACTGACGGACCGCTGGCGCAACCGGGGGCAAGGGGGCTGGAATCGGGTCCTGCCCTGGGTGGTGCCGGCCGTGGCGGGACTGGGCGGACTGCTGCTGGCCACCAGCTGGATGGGCTTTAGAACGAAGCCTCCAAAAGCGTTGGCACCGGCCCTGCCCAACCCCGTCGTGCTGGGCGGGCCTGTTCAACCACCCGCTTCTGCCGTCCAACCGGTGGCGAGCGGGACACCCACCGTCAAATCCCCCACTCCGACGGTCGCAAAACCTGTCCCCCTCAACACCGACCAACCCAGCGAAACGGAGCTGCGCACCCTGTTGGACCAATGGTTGGCCACGAAACGCTCGGTTCTGGGCGGCGCATCCATGCCATCGGACCTGGAGCGCCTTGCCCGGCCGGACCCGATCGCGCGGCTCGCCGCCGAACAAAAGCGGGATGCCGCACGGGGCGAGCACCAACAGGTCGATGTCGGTGTAAAGACAGTACGCATCCAGAATCAGTCTCCTAGCCGTATCGCCCTGCTGGCGGAAATGAACTACAGCGATCGTCGCCTCAGCGCAGACGGCAAGGTGGTGACCCGGACGCCGCCCACCACCCTGCGCAATGTTTATGTGTTTGGCCGCGATGGCCAAACCTGGCGACTTGTCGCCACCCAACCGGCCCCCTGATCCCAACCCCCGATGTTCGACGAACTTTCCCAGCGTTTCGAAGCCGCGGTCAGGAACCTCAAGGGCCAGGCCAGCATCTCCGAATCCAATGTGGACGGCGCCCTGAAGGAGGTGCGAAGAGCCCTTTTGGAGGCGGATGTGAGCCTGTCGGTGGTCAAGGATTTTGTCGACGACGTGCGCCGCAAGGCCATCGGCGCCGAAGTGGTGCGAGGCATCAGCCCCGACCAGAAGTTCATCCAGGTGGTGCATGAGCAGCTGGTGGAGACCATGGGCGGCGAAAATGCTCCCTTAGCTCCGGCCGGAAAGCCGGGCCTGCCAACGGTGGTGCTGATGGCGGGTCTACAGGGGGCCGGTAAAACCACCGCTACCGCCAAATTGGGCCTCCATCTCAAGGAGAATGGCCGTCGTCCCCTGATGGTGGCGGCCGATATTTATCGGCCTGCGGCCATCGACCAACTGCAGACCCTGGGCCGCCAGATCGGCGTGGAAGTCTTCAGTCTGGGTGACGGGGCCAGCCCCGAGCAGATCGCCGCCGCCGGGGTTCAGCAGGGGCGGGATGGGGGCTTTGACACGGTGCTGGTCGACACGGCTGGACGACTCCAGATCGACCTTTCCATGATGGAAGAGATGGTGCGTATCCGCGAAGCGGTGCACCCAGACGAAGTGTTGCTAGTCGTGGATTCGATGATCGGCCAGGAGGCCGCCGAACTGACTCGGGCCTTCCACGAGCAGGTGGGCATCACCGGGGCTGTCCTCACCAAACTGGATGGCGACTCCCGTGGCGGGGCCGCTCTCTCGATCCGCAAGGTGAGCGGTGCCCCGATCAAATTCATCGGCACCGGCGAAAAGGTAGAAGCGCTGCAACCCTTCCATCCCGAACGGATGGCGAGCCGCATCCTCGGTATGGGCGATGTGCTGACCCTGGTTGAGAAAGCCCAGAAAGAGGTTGAGCTGGCCGACGTGGCCCGCATGCAGCAGAAACTGCAGGAGGCTTCTTTTGATTTTTCCGACTTCCTGCAGCAAATGCGCTTGATCAAACGCATGGGCTCCCTGGGTGGTCTGATGAAACTGATCCCCGGCATGAACAAAATTGACGATGGCATGCTCAAACAGGGTGAGCAACAGCTCAAGAAGATTGAGGCGATGATCGGTTCGATGACCGAGGCCGAGCGGCAGCAGCCCGAACTGCTCGCCTCCCAGCCCTCCCGGCGCCGACGCATCGCCGCCGGGAGCGGCCATCAGCCGGCGGATGTCGACAAGGTGCTGGCGGACTTCCAAAAGATGCGTGGCTTCATGCAGCAAATGACCCGGGGTGGCGGCATGCCAGGCATGCCGGGGATGGGCGGCTTCCCTGGCATGGGCGGCGGCATGCCAGGCATGGGTGGCATGCCAGGGATGGGCGGCATGGCAGGTATGGGTCGACCCGGGGCCCCTGGGGCAAGTGGCCGCAGCCCTGGGGCTCCGGGAACCCGCGCCAATCGGCCGCCCAAGAAGCGCAAGGGATTTGGCGAGCTTTAGGGGAGGAGGAGCCGAATCGGCCACAGGTTAGGATTGACCTTTGCGTAACCTCGGTAAGCCCAATGATCAAGCTCCGGCTCAAACGATTCGGGAAAAAGCGGGAAGCGAGCTTCCGCCTGGTGGCAACGAACAGCACCTCCCGACGTGACGGCAGACCCCTGGAGGAGCTGGGCTTCTACAACCCCCGCACCAAGGAAACCCGTCTCGACACCGAATCGATCCGTCTGCGCCTTAGCCAGGGAGCCCAACCGACCGATTCCGTGCGGGCCCTCCTTGAAAAAGGCGGACTTGTCGAAAAAAGAATCCGTCCAGCCGAAGTCATAGGCAAACTCAAGCAAGCGGCAACTAGAGCCGCCGATGCCGCCGCCGCCCTCAAAGCTGAAGCCGATGCCAAGGCCGCAGCGGCAGCCAAGGCAGCCGAAGAAGCAGCCGCATCAGCTGAAGCAGCAGCCGCCGCTGTCGACACAGTTGAGGCCGAAGAGGCTGTCGAAGCCTGAACGGTCTCACCACCTTGAGCCTGCCTTCACCTGAGGCAGCCCTTGCTCTTGCCGGCCCTTTAGAGACGAATTTGCGAAGGCTGGAAGCCCTTACTGGCACCAGCTTAGTTTTTTATGGCCTTGATCTGCGGATCCAAGGCCGTGAATCCCAGGTGAGTCGAGCCCATGCGGTGCTCTCCAGCCTCAAACCCTTGTGGGAATCCGGGGAACCGATAGCGACTGTCGATCTCCAGACAGCCCTTACGGCATTTGATACCAATCGACAAGAAGAGCATGGGGTCCTGGCTCGCCAGGTGCTCACCACCACCCGCCAGGGCAGGCCGCTCAGGGCCAGGACCCCCCGTCAACGGGCCTTCATCGACGCCATTGAACGCCATGACCTCACCTTGGCGATCGGTCCGGCCGGCACCGGCAAAACCTTTTTGGCCACGATTCAGGCCGTCCGCTTTCTTCAGGAACAGCGGGTGGAGCGTATCGTGCTGACCCGCCCTGCCGTGGAAGCGGGAGAGCGGCTTGGCTTTCTGCCCGGCGATCTGCAGCAAAAGGTGGATCCCTACCTAAGACCGCTTTACGACGCCCTTCACAACCTGCTGGGGGCCGAGCGGACCGCCGCGCTCCAGGAAAAGGGAATCATCGAAGTAGCACCCCTGGCCTACATGCGCGGCCGCACCCTGGCCGACTCCTTCGTGATCCTGGACGAGGCCCAGAACACCACCCCAGCCCAGATGCGCATGACCCTCACCCGGCTTGGGGAAAATTCCCGCATGGTGGTGACGGGAGACATCACCCAGATCGATCTGCCTCCTGGCCAGCCCAGTGGCCTGATCGAAGCCGCCGAGGTGCTGGGGGGGGTCGAGGGGGTGGCCCTCTGTCGCTTCAGTGATGCCGACGTGGTTCGCCACCCCTTGGTGCAACGGCTGGTTCAGGCCTACGCTCGCAAGGATGAGCGGGGCAGCCGGCAGGGCCGATAAAGGCAAACGAATAGGGAGATCCGCCCAGCCCCAACGGCTGTTGACCCATCACGGCTGCCAGGATGGGAAGACTTCGAAATCTGCGGCCAATGCCCGCCAGCAGCAACTTCCAACAAGCCATTCGTGAGGCCCAGTCCAGCGCTCTTGTTGGGCCCAATGTTGTCAACAAAGCCCTGCCCTATGTGGGCGGTGGCATGGTGCTCACCGCCGTTGGGGTCCTGGGTGGACTTTCCCTGATGGCAGCGAACGGGGCCCTGTTCATGCCGTTGTTCTTTTTAGCCCTCATTGGCAATCTGATTCTTTTCTTTGTCGCCCAGAATGTGGCGGCTAAGGGTAACAATGCAACCGCCTTGCCCCTGCTTGCGGCCTACAGCCTGATTACCGGTTTCACCCTGAGCGGCATAGTCAGCCAGGCCGTTGCCGTAGCCGGAGTCGGCGCCGTTGGCACCGCCGCCCTGGCCACTGGCATCACTTTCGTTGCGGCATCCACCATGGGCCGGCGCATGAGCGACAACGTGGGTCAGGCGTTGAGCGGCGTGGTGGGCTTGGGCCTTCTCGGCCTGATCGTGGCCATGCTGGTGCAATTTGTGGGCAGTTTCTTTGCCCCGCAAATCTTCAGCACGGGTGGCTTTGAACTATTGATTGCCGGTTTTGGGACGATTTTATTCGTCGGTGCCGCTTTCTTGGACTTCTACACCATGCCTCGCTCCTACCGAGATGACCAGTACCTCTCTGGCGCCCTTGGCATGTATCTCACCTACATCAACCTGTTTATCTTTCTGCTGCGTTTCATCATGGCCCTTCAAGGCGGTGGTGGCGGGCGTAGGGACTGAGTTTGAATTGTCCTTGGTCTGAACCACCAAAACCAACAGCGGCAGACCTGCCAAGGTCTGCTTTTTTATGGCCCGATCGCCGAGCCAAGGTCAAGCCCATGCAGCCAGAGCAGATCAGGGCCTAGGCGCTGCCAGCCCAGGGAGGTGAGCTGGGGGGCCTGGGCGAGCCGCGTCAGATTGAGGGGGCCCAGGGGGGTGCGAGCCGGCTCACCACCCAGCAAGGTGGGCGCAATCACGGCCGCCACCTGTTGCACACAGCCCTGACGGACGGCGGCCGCCGCCAGGGTGGGACCGCACTCCCAGAGCACCTGGTTGCACCCCCTGGCGGCAAGACCCTCAAGTAACCCTAAAGGGGTGCATTGCGACAGTTCAAGCCGTTCGATGCCAAGGCGATCTAGCCGCTCCTGGGCCGCCCGGGAGGCCTGCGGACCATGGGCCACCAGGGTGGCGGCGGTGCTGTCATCCTGAAAGATCTTCGCTGCTAGCGGCAGATCCAAACTGCGGCTGAACACCACCCGCAGGGGTTCGGGAGTGCGGGCGCCCCGGCTCGTCAGCAGCGGATCATCAGCCCGCAGGGTGCCGCCGCCGACGATCACCGCGTCGCAGCGCCCCCTGAGCCGATGCACCCACTGGCGGGCCATGGGGCCGCTGATCCACTGGCTTTCGCCATTTGGCAAGGCCGTTCGGCCATCGAGGCTCATGGCCCACTTGAGCAGGCCCCAGGAGCGACCGCTGCGGACCCGATGCACAAAAGCCTGGTTGAGACGGGCTGCTTCAGGCTCCGCGACTCCGACCACCACCTCCAGGCCGGCGTCCCGCAGACGGGCGATGCCCCCACCGGCCACCCTGGGATCCGGATCCGCCATGGCCACCACCACCCTTGCCACTCCCGCCGCCAGGACCGCATCGCAACAGGGGGGGGTGCGGCCCTGATGACAGCAGGGCTCTAACGTCACCACAAGGCTGCCGCCCCGGGCCCGACCGGAGGCCTGGGCCAGGGCCATCACCTCAGCATGGGGTTCACCAGCGCGGCAGTGATAGCCCTCCCCCACCAATTGGCCGTCCTGATCCAGCACCAGGGCCCCCACCATCGGATTGGGGCTGGTCGTTCCGGCCCCAAGGGCGGCCAGGGCGAGCGCCCGATCCATCTGGGGCCGCCAGTTCATGGCTGGTCCCCGGGCCCCCAATCCGGCAAGCGGCGCCATTCGGCCACCACAAAAGGCGGCACCGGCAACTCCAGAAACACTCCCGGCAACCTCAGCCGCAGGGGTCGAGTCTGATCCAGATCGACCATCAACGGTGTCAGGTCAAACTCGGCCGCCGCGGCCCGACCATCCGAGGCTAACTGGGGCTGGCTGAGGGTGACATCGGCCAACTGCCACTGGCGCCGACCACTGCGCACCTGGAGGCTGGTGGGGTGTTGGATACGCACCTTGCCGGGATACCCCACTAGCCGCAGCCGCAGGGAAACATTGGCGGCGTCATCTTCCTGGCGAAAGGCCACCACCTGCCAGCTCTGGTGGTCCAGATCCCGCAGGCTCTCTAGGCTACGCACCATGGCCGCCCCAGCGCCAAGATCGCCGTGGGCCTGGATCTGGGCGCTGCCTGGATCGGGGCCAAGCAAAAATAGAACCAGGGCCAGGGCCAAAGCCAAGGGCTTCAGCAGCCAACTGGGCAAACGGGCAGAGAAGATCATCTAGGTCGACGCTCGGCGCCAGGGATGGGCTGCCACTGGGTATGGGTAGCCCAAAGGGCCCAGATCGCCATGGCCCTCAGGTAATGACAGGCCCTGTAAGTGTGTACGGCGGTTATGGCCTCAGGGGTCCGAAACTGGAGCCCTCCCCCATAGACCTGACCAACCACCGCACTACAGATCGCCAGAGCGGTGGGGGTTTCTCCCATCAGTCGGTAGTACGCCGCC
>CAMDWF010000007.1 GCA_945878795.1 Synechococcus sp. UW140 | reverse complement strand
AAGAGGTTGTGGGTTGACCCAGCGGTGGTGTTGGACATTTTTGGGGCACTTTCGCTAGCGTGGTTGGAGCTGGTGGTGCATGATGACCCCCCTTCATGACCTGCGACTGCGGTTGCTGGTGCAGCAGGAGAGCGAGCGAATCGCCTGCGGCGAACCCCAGGAGATTGATCTTTCGGTGGTTCAGGCCCGTTGCCTCTGCTGGTTGGCCCTGTTGGCCGAGGCCCATGAAGAGCAGGCCTGCAGCGCCGAACATCGGGGCGATGTGGATCAGGCCATGGGCTGGTTTGCCGATTCCATGCGCCTGCGGGACGTGATCAACGTCGTCAGCTCGATTGAGATCCCTCTGCCGGCTGCCGATCTGGACCCACCGGAGCCTGATTCCGGCAGCCCATCGGCGGCAATGCCATGATGGGTGTTGATTGAGACAAGGGGAAGCGGTGAGCGAAGAGCCCTGCCAATGCCCTGATTGCCAGCGGTTCTACCGCGAGCACGACCGGTTGATTCGTGAAAACCCCAGTCTCCGCCAACAGCAGGAGCTGAATTGGGCTGCATTGCAGTCGTTTCGCACCTTGGCCGGGCGGGTGCTTGAAGAGCTGCAGAAGCAATACGGCGACAGCGAAGCGCCGGTTCCAGCCCCCAGCGAGCCCGCCAAGGCTGATACCACTGAAGAGCCTGATGCCATGCAGCAAGCCATGGCGGATCTGGAGAACATCAATGCCCATCTCTTCTCGATCGAAGCCTTGATGGAGCGCATTTTTGATGTGCGTGTGCCCGAAGAAGTGGAGCAGAAATTTCGGGAGGTGGCCGGTGAACTTGCCCCTGACCCCCTCAATGCCGATCGCCTACGGCTCAACCGACTCCTACATCAAACCCCCGACCTGCCCGATCACCGGCCCTGAGTTCATTCGTTGATCTCACAGGTAATGGTCACGGGATATTCTTCAGCCTGCCATATCCGTGTGGCGTACTCATGGATTGAGCGGTCCGAGGAGAAAAATCCCGTACGGGCCGTGTTGAGAACTGACATCCTGTTCCAGTGGGCGCGATTGGCCCAGGCAGCGCTCACAGCAGACTGGGCCCTGAGATAGTCGGCAAAGTCGGCAAATACGAAGAAAGGGTCGTTGCCTGTGAGGTTCTGCAGCAGGGGCTTGAACAGCTCGCCATCCCCCTGGCTGAAGTGTCCCTGTTCAATCAGTCGCAGCACTTCGCCCAATTCCGGTTCGGCCGGGATCACTTCCCAGGGTCGATAACCCTTTTGGTCAAGGTCTACGAGTTGGTCGGCGGTGTGGCCAAAGAGGAAGAAATTCTCCGCTCCCACCTGCTCTCGGATCTCGACGTTGGCGCCATCGAGGGTGCCGATGGTAAGGGCCCCATTCATGGCGAATTTCATATTGCCGGTTCCGGAAGCCTCTTTGCCAGCGGTAGAGATCTGCTCGGAGAGGTCGGCGGCCGGATAGACCCTCTCGCCGAGTTTTACGTTGTAATCGGCTAGGAAAACAACCCGCAGACGGCCCTCCATGTCGGGATCGGAATTGACCGTGTCGGCGATGCCATTGATGAAGCGGATGATCAATTTGGCCATGGCATAGCCCGGTGCCGCTTTGCCGCCAAAGATGACTGTCCGCGGCGCACTGCCTTCGGCTTGACCATTTTTGATGCGCAGATATTGGGCGATAACCTGGAGGGCATTAAGGTGCTGCCGTTTATATTCGTGGATGCGCTTTACCTGGACATCAAACAGGGAAGCTGGGTCAACAAGGACGCCGGTATGGGTATGGATGTAAAGGCTCAGATCTTTTTTGACGGCTAGTTTGGTTGCCTGCCAGTGCTCCAGAAAGGCGCTGTCTTCGGCAAGGGGCTGCAGGCGTTCCAGTTGGCGCAGATCACGGATCCAGCCATCGCCAATGCTTTCGTTAAGCAGGGCTGTCAGGCGAGGATTGGCCAGGGCCAACCAACGGCGTGGCGTGACGCCGTTGGTGACATTGGTGAATTTTTCGGGCCAGAGGGCTGCAAATTCAGGGAACAGATCACGCTTGACCAGGTCGCTGTGCAGGGCGGCGACGCCATTGATGTGATGGCTGGCTACTGTGGCCAAATTGGCCATCCGCACCGACCGGGATCCATCTTCGTCAATTATGGAAACCTTGCGTAGGATTTTTTCGTTGCCCGGATATCTGAGGCGTACTTGTTGCAGGAAACGTCGATTGATCTCGTAAATTAGTTCTAGGTGCCTTGGCAAGAGCGAGGCGAAGAGATTTAGGTCCCATTTTTCCAGGGCTTCGGGCAACAAGGTGTGGTTGGTGTAAGACAATGATCGGGTCACGATGTCCCAGGCTTGCTCCCAGCTGAGCATCTTGTCGTCGAGCAGCAGCCGCATCAGCTCGGCCACAGCTATGGAGGGGTGGGTGTCATTGAGCTGCACCGCCCAGTGGTCGCTGAATTCCTGGATGGGAATGCCCCTGGCCTCCAGGTTTCGCATCATGTCCTGCAACGAGCAGCTCACGAAGAAATGCTGCTGCTTCAAGCGCAGTTTTCGACCTTCGTCGGTGCCATCATTGGGGTAGAGAACCTTGGAGAGAGTTTCGCTGCCCACCTTTTCTTCGACGGCGCCGTAATAATCGCCGATGTTGAAGGCCTGGAAATCGAAGCTTTCGCTGGCGTCAGCACGCCAGAGCCTGAGCCTGTCGCAGGTGTTGACCCGATAGCCCAGCACCGGGACATCGTGGGGCACGCCGATGGCGTGTTCGGCAGGAATCCAGCGCACCCGATAGGCGCCGTGCTCGTCGCGGTAGCCCTCGGTGTGGCCCCCGAAACCCACGAAGCAGGATTGATCGGGGTGGGGGATTTCCCAGGGCCAGCCGCTCTTGAGCCATTTGTCGGTGATCTCTACCTGCCAGCCATCGCGGATCAGTTGGTCGAAAATGCCAAACTCATAGCGAATGCCATAGCCGGTGGCTGGAATCTGGAGCGAGGCCAAGGATTCCAGAAAGCAAGCCGCCAGTCGCCCCAGCCCCCCATTGCCCAACCCCGGTTCTTCTTCGACGTTGAGAATCTCGTTGATGTCGGTAATGCCGAAACCCCGCAGCGCTTCGGCGGCCTCAGCCTGGATGCCCAACATCAACAGGTTGTTGCCCAGTTGGGGGCCGATCAGGAATTCGGCGGACAGATAGGCCACGACGCGGGTGGGAGTGGCATTGATTGCTTCAATCCCAGCCAGATAACGGGTCATCAGCCGGTCGCGTACGGCGTAGCTGAGGGCCATGTAAAGGTCGTGGTGGCTGGCGCTTGGGGCCAGCTTGCCGAGGGTATAAAAGAGGTGTTCGGTCATGCCGTCGAACACATCTTTGGCCTCCAGCCCGCTGCGGTCGGGGTCGGCGTAGCAACCTGGGGTCGGCAGGCGCAGGTTGCGGGGTTTCAGCTCGGTCATGGTTGCTGCTCTCCGGCTGCTAGGCGCTGGCCTCAATGGCAGCGCGAACGGGCCAAACTGTAGCCACAGTTGCTGTTTGCCAGGTTTCCGGCGCTGAGATCCACACTGAAGTCGGTTACGACCGGGTATCTAGAGCCGCGCCTTACGCCTTAGGGTCGCCCCCGGATGGCTGATTACATGGTTCTGACCCTGCTGCTTGAAATCGGCTCCCACCAGGAAGATGTGGCGGAAACCCTGATCCTGGTGGGCCGTTTCCTGATCATTTTTCTCGCCGCCCGCAGTCTCGCCGAGCTGATGGTCCGCTTGCAATTGCCCTCGATCCTGGGGGAGTTACTGGCAGGTGTGTTGATTGGCGTTTCTGGTCTGCATCTGCTGCTGCCGCCCGAGTCCGGCGCCCAGCTGGCTGCCTGGCCCGTGCAGCTCGTCAGCCAACTGGCCTCAGTCTCCACGGAGCGGGTTCGGGAGATCTACATGAGCTCCTTTGGCAGCCTCCAACAGTTGTCCACCCTGGGTCTCTATGCCCTGCTGTTTCTGACTGGTCTGGAGAGCGAACTGGATGAACTGGTGGCGGTGGGTCCCCAGGCGGCCACGGTGGCCATGACCGGGGTGGTGTTGCCGTTTGCGGCCGGCAGCGCTGGCCTCTACTACCTGTTCCATCTCCCCGCCATCGCCGCGGTCTTTGCCGGGGCGGCGATGACGGCCACCAGCATTGGCATCACCGCCAGCGTCTTCGGCGAATTGGGCTTCCTGAAAACCCAGGAGGGGCAGATTGTCATTGGTGCCGCCGTGCTCGACGACATTCTAGGCATCATCATCCTGGCCGTTGTGGTGTCTCTGGCTTCGGGCAATGCCCTGAGCCTCGCTCCCATTCTCAAGTTGGTTCTGGCGGCCCTGGTGTTCGTGGCTGCCGCGATCTGGCTCAGCCAGCGGGCCGCTCCCCTATTTGACAAGTTGGTCGACTGGCTCAAGGCGCCTGGGGAGGTGGTGGTCGCCGCCTTCGTGGTGCTCATTCTCTGTTGTTTTGCCTCCCAGGCGATCGGGCTGGAGGCGGCTCTAGGGGCTTTTGCCGCCGGTTTGATCCTGAGCCAATCCGAGCGCACCGAAGCGATTCAAGAAACGGTCAAACCCCTGGTGGCCCTCTTTGCCACCATTTTCTTCGTGCTGATCGGCACCGCCATGGACCTTTCGGTGCTGAACCCCTTCGATCCGGCCAACCGTCAGGGGCTGGTGGTGGCCGCTTTCCTGCTGGCCGTGGCAATTGCCGGCAAGCTGGCTTCTGGTTGGACCTATTTCAGCGCCGAACCTACCCGTCGCCTCGTGGTGGGACTTGGCATGTTGCCCAGGGGCGAAGTGGGTCTGATCTTTCTCGGCCTCGGTTCCCAGGCGGGCCTGCTAACCCCATCCCTGGAGGCTGCGATTCTGATGATGGTGATTGGCACCACCTTCTTGGCCCCGCTCCTGCTGCGGGCGGTTTTGGTGGGGCCCGATCGGGATGGCCAGCAGGCCTGAGCCGTCAGGGCGTCCTTCCCGTCAGCACCCAAAACAAGGCCCATAGGGCTGTCACCAATCCCAAGCTGGAGGCCCAGCTGGGGCCCAGGGCCCATCCCAGCCCCAACTCCATCGCCAGTCCCGCCAGCAGGGCCAGGCTGAGGCTGCCGAGCACCAGCAAGATTTGCTGGCTGGCACCATTGAGCGGGCCGTTCGCCAAGACTTGCTCCAGGGGGGCCAGGCTGAGGCTCAGGGGCCAGTACAAGGCCAGGGCCCAGAGGGCGATGCCGGGCAGGAGCATCGGCCAGGCCAGGGCCACGGGAATCAAGCTCATGGTCGGGGGTTGCCGCCGCGTCAGCCTCCCTAGCATCAAGCACCTTCCGTACCGCCCCTTTTAGGGCTGCGGCACTAACCCAGCCGATGCCGTCCACGTTTTCTCCAGAGCAGCAATCCCTGACCCCAGCCGAAGCCACCTCTGCCGAAGCCACCGCTGCCACGGAAACTCCAACCGGGGCCTGGAGTTTTCTCGGCCACCATGTGCATCGGGTCAGCCAAGCCCCCCTGCAGCCCGAGGGTCCCGCCCTGTTGTTGGTGCATGGTTTTGGGGCCTCCACGGACCACTGGCGTCACAACATTCCCGTGCTCTCTGAGCACCATGAGGTGCATGCCATCGACCTGCTGGGTTTCGGCCGCAGCGCCAAGCCCGCAGGGCTCCCCTACGGCGGGTCCCTGTGGCGTGACCAGTTGGAGGCCTACGTGCGCACTGAAATCGGCCGCCCGACGGTCCTGGTCGGCAATTCCCTTGGCGGCTACGCGGCCCTGGCGGCCGGCGCCGCCCTGGGGCCCCAGGCCGCCGGGGTGGCCCTGATCAATGCCGCCGGTCCTTTTGCCGACGAGCAGCGGCCGCCCACCGGCTGGGGGGCCATTGCCCGTCGCAGCATCGGCGGGGCCCTGTTTCGCAGTCCCCTACTACAGCGCCTGGTGTTCGAGAACCTGCGGCGGCCGGCCACTGTCCGGCGCACTTTGGAGCGGGTCTATCTCGATCGGACTAATGTGGATGAGGCGCTGGTGGAGTCGATCCTGCGGCCCTCCCGCGATGCGGGGGCTTTCGGGGTGTTCCGCACCGTTTTCGATCTCCCCAGTGGCGAGCCCCTGGACCACCTTCTCAGCCAGCTTTCCTGCCCCCTGCTGCTGATCTGGGGCATGCAGGACCCCTGGATCAATGCCCCCGGCCGCCGCGCCAGCTTCCTCAGGCATGCACCTCCGACCACGAGCGAGGTGCTGCTGGAGGCCGGCCACTGCCCCCATGACGAGGTGCCCGCACAGGTCAATGCCGCGCTGCGGTCCTGGCTGGCCAGCCTTTAGTAGGCATGGGTCCTGGGCATGGCGTTTAGGCATGGGGTCCGGGGGGATGGCCGGCGGGCTGGGCCACTCCCGGCAGCCGGCCGGGCGCCAATTGGCCCAGGCAATCGAATTGATCTTTGATCCGTTCGATCAGGGCACGGGAGGGGGCGTCCTCCCAGGCGTTGAGCAGGCTGCCTTCGGGCTGGCTGAGAACCATGAGATGGCCCCCAAGCGCAAGGCAGCGCCGCCGCAGGTTGGCCACCTGGTCGGGGTTCAACGCCCCTGGGGCAGCTGTGGCCTGGGAGTCGCCTGGGGCCCTTGCCCAGACGACTCCCTGGCCACTGCCGGCCCCGAGTTCCAAGGGAATCCCCTGCAATTCCGGGGCTGCCAGCAACAGGGCGGCCCGGGCGGGATTGACCCCCAGGCGCAGCAGCCAGGCTGGGGGTGGTGAAGCCCCACCCCCAGCCACCGCCAGCAGCTCGCCCAGCCGTTCGGGCGTCAGAACCTCGCAGGCCAGGGCCGTTTGGGCGGCAATGGCGGCCTGCTGTTCCGCCATGGTGAGGGCATCCACGCTGGCCAGCCCCAGCAGCAACAGGGGCTGGGGCGCCAGACCCGCAGCGGCGGCCAGGGCCGGGCTCCACCAGTCGATCCGCTCGGGAGTCAGGCTGGAGCCCAGGAGCCACTCGCCCAGGTGCGTCAGTTGGCTCAGGGGGCCCTGAACGAGCAGGCCGCTGCGCTGCGGCGGCAGGGGCATGGTGCGCAGGGTGACTTCGGTGATCAGGCCCAGGGAGCCCCAGCTGCCGGTGAACAGGCGCATCAGGTCATACCCCGCCACATTTTTGACCACCTGCCCCCCCGCCTTGGCCGAGACCCCATCGGCCCGTATCAGGCCGATGCCGATCAGTTGGTCGCGGATGCCCAGATACCTCTGGCGGTAGCCGCCCGTGAGGCCCCGGGCCACCAGGCCGCCAATGCTGCCGCCCCCCAGGGCCCCACTGCCCCAGGGCCGATCGACGGCCAGCCATTGGCCTTGCTCCCCTAGGGCCTGCTGCACGGTCTCCAGGGGCGTCCCCGCCTCCACTCGAATCGTGAAGTCGCCGGGGTTGTGCTCCAGGATGCGCCCCAGAGCCCTGCTGCTGACCACCGTGCAGGCTGGAGGGGTCACGGCGGCGCCCCAGCCCAGGCGGCTGGCCTGGCCAGCGGGCAGCCAGGGACGGGCCTCGGCATGCAGCGCTTGCACGAGGGCGGCCAGCTCGGTGGCTTGGGGCTGGAGGATTTCGGGGGCAGTCATGGCCGTGATGCTGCCACGGGAGGCCAGTGGCACGGAAGGCCAGTGGCACGGCAGGCCAGTGGCACGGCAGGCTGGGACCGATGGATTCCAGCCCCAAGACGATTCCCCTGAAGATCGTCGTGATTGATGACGATCCCACCGGCTCCCAGACCGTGCACGGTTGTCCCCTGCTGCTGGATTGGGGTGCCCCCCAGTTGGCGGCGGCCCTGCGCCATCCTTCGCCGCTGATGTTCGTGCTGGCCAACACCAGGGCCCTTGCGCCTGCGGAGGCCCGGCAGCGGGTGGGGCAGATCGCCGCAGCCCTGGCCCCGTTGCTGGCCGCAGCTGTGGAGCAGGGGGTGTGCCGCAATTGGCTGCTGGTCAGCCGGGGAGATTCGACCTTGAGGGGCCATTTCCCCTTGGAGGTGGAGGCCCTCTACGCCGGGCTGGGACCCTTTGGGGCCACCTTGCTGGTGCCTGCCTTTCTGGAGGGGGGGCGCACCACCGTGGCCGGTGTGCATCGGCTGGACGGCCGCCCCGTGCACGAGACCGCCTTTGGCCGAGATCGTCTTTTTGGTTATGGCAGCAGCTACCTGCCCCAGTGGGTGGAGGAGAAGACGGGCGGCCGAGTGGCCGCCGACCAGGTGCAGCGCCTCGACCTGGAGCTGATGGAAGCCGCCGCCCTGGCCCAGGAGCAGGGGGGGGCGGCCGGCCTGGAGCGACTGGAGGGCCGCCTCGCCGCCCTGGCCGGCGGGGTGGTGGTGGCCGTGGATGCCGAGCGGCCCGGCCAGCTGACGGCCTTGGGGACGGCGATACGGCAGTTGACGCTGGCCGGACCCCCGGGGCCGAGTCCTTGGCTGTTGCAGTCGGCGGCATCCGTATTGGGTGCTTTGGCCGCCTTGCCCCCCCAGCCCCTGGGCCCCTCCGAGCTGGTGGGCCTGCGGCGGCGCGGCCCGGCGGGGCCCCTGCCGGGGCTGGTGCTGGTGGGTTCCCACGTGCCCCTGGCCGATGCCCAGTTGGAGTGCCTGCTGGCGGATCCGGCCTGCGTTGGCGTGGTGCTGCCGGTGGCCAAGGTGCATCGCCTCCTGGAGGGACCCCTGCCCGATCTGCTGCTGCCCTCCCTGGAGGCCGCCTGGCTGGAGCAACTGCAGGCGGTGCTGGCTTGCGGTCGCACGCCGGTGCTCTACACCAGTCGCGGCGAGCTGCTTTGCCGCCATGCCGCCGAGCGGCGGGCCCTGGGCCAGGTGCTGGCCGCCACCATGGCGCGGTTGGCGGCGGCCCTGGCGCCCCAGTTGGGCTACCTGATCAGCAAGGGGGGCATCACCAGCCAGGTTCTGCTTACCGAGGGCCTGCAGCTGGCTGCGGTCGAGCTGCAGGGCCAGTTGCTGCCGGGGCTGTCCCTGGTGTTGGCACCGGCCGATTCAGCCGTAGTCGGGGCCGAACCGGGGGCAGGGCCGCTGCCGATACTCACCTTTCCCGGCAACCTCGGCCAGGCGGACACCCTGCACCTGGCTTGGCAATGGCTGGAGGGCCAATTCAGCCCCCCCTGAAGCTTTGTTCGAGTAACTGCACCGGATGCCGTACCGATATGGGCCGGGGCTGGCTTTCCATGTGCTGGCGGATCTGCAGGCTGCAACCGATGTTGGCGCTGACCGCCAGATCGGCGCCCGTGGCGCTCAGGTCGGCCGCCTTGAGGCGTCCCAGTTCGGCGGCCTCCAGGGGCTGCACCAGGTTGTAGATGCCGGCGCTGCCGCAACAGACCCCGGCTTCTACTGCTTCCCGCAGGCGCACATGGGGGATCTGCCGCAGCAGGGCCCGGGGCTGGTCCCGCAGACCCTGGCCGTGGATCATGTGGCAGGCATCGTGGTAAGCCAGGGTCAAGGGGTGCTCGGCCGTGGCGGCGCTGCCATCGTCGTGGCGCAGGGGCTTGAGGGCCGCCTGGAAATCGGCACTGAGACCGACGCGCTCCAGGAATTCCTGGATGTCAGCCACCTGGCCGGCGAAGGTCGCTCCCCGTTGCATCCAGTCGGGTTCTGCCGCCAGGAGGCTGTCGTAGTGCTTGAGGGTGTGGCCACAGCCGGATGCCGCCACCAGGACGGCATCGAGGGGTTCGGGGCCCGCCGCTCGCCCCTCCCCCACCACCTGGGCGAAACTATCGATGAGGGCCGTGGCCAGCTCCCGGGTCTGGGCCAGCTCCCCTTGGTGGTGGGTGACGGCGCCACAGCACCCCTGGTTCGGCGGAATCACCACCTCCATGCCATTGGCGCTCAGCACGTTGATGGCGGCACTGTTGACGGCGGGATCAAAGAGCCGCTGCACACAGCCCAGCACCAATCCCACCCGGTAACGGCGGGGACCCCGGGCCGGCACCACCACGGGCCAGCTATCCCGGAAGGCCTCAGGGGCCAGCGGCGGCAGCAGCCGCTCCATCGCCTCCAGCTGGGGCCCGAACAGGCCCGTCAAGCCCCGCCGCCGGGCGAAGGCCTGCAGGGGGGTGCCGGCATAGGCCCGCAGGGGAGTGAGTAGGGCCCGCAGTCGCTTCGGGTAGGGCAGCAGGGCAAAGAGCAGCTTGCGAAAGGAGCGCTGGGCGGGGCTGCGCAGCTCCGGCGCATTCAGCTGGGGCCGGGTGGCTTCGATCAGCTGGTCGTAGCGGACGCCGGAAGGGCAGGCCGTCACGCAGGCGAAGCAGCCCAGGCAGGTGTCGAAATGGCTGGCCACCGTCGCATCCAGTTGCAGCTCACCGGCGGCGATGGCCTTGAGCGCATGGATGCGGCCGCGGGGGGAATCCATCTCCGTGGCCATCACCCGATAGCTGGCGCAAGTCGGCAGGCAGAATCCGCAGTGCACACAGGCGTCGGTGGCGCTGAAGGTGGCGCTGGACATGGCGCTGCTGGGGGAGGGGGCGCTGCTGGTCGCAGGGGGAAGGGTGGTCATGGTGGCCAGTCTGGCTCCCCCGGGTGCGACAGGGGTGTTCAGGCAACGGCCTGGGCCTGGGCCAGGAAGGTGGCGGCCAGGCGCAGGTGGATGTTGACGCAGGGCACCATGTCGAGATAGCGGAACAGGCCGCAACGACCAATGAAGCTCTTGTGGGGTTCCGTCGCCGCCAGGGCTGCGTATTGCTCGTAGCGGGCCAGGGTTTCGCGGTTGCGCACCGGGTAGTAGCACTCGTTGTTGTTGTCGGCGGCGTCGCAGGGAATTTCCCGGGTGACGCTGTGCTGGCCGTCCTGGCGGCGGCCGGAATTGGGGATCAGATCCCACTGGGTGCAGCGGGTATAGGGGCCCGTGTCGGTGTAATTGATCACCGTCGACGGTTGGTCGGCGCTGATGCTGCTGGTTTCAAAGCGGATTGAGCGATAGGGCAGGCGGCCGAAACGGAAGTTGAAGTATTCATCGATGGGCAGGCTCAAGAAGGTATGGGATACGTCGGTATCCAGGTCGGGTCCATAGGCCTGGCCCAGGTTCACCGAGATCAGGGGGTGGTCGAGAATGCGTTCAAACATGGCGGTGAAACCGTCCTTGGGCATCGCCTGGAAGGAATCGGTGAAGTAGCGATCGTCCCGGTTCCAGCGCACCGGCAGACGGGCCCCAACGGCGGCTTCGAGTTCGGTGGGGGATACCCCCCACATCTTGCGGGTGTAGGGACGAAAAAAGATGTCGGCGAGGCGTGGCCCCACATTGGCCAGGAAAAACTCGTCGGTGTTGCTGGGCGTGCCGGCCACGACCTCGCTGGCCAGCAGCTCCTTGGCCGCTGCCTCCGTGGCGAGTGTGACGCCGAAGACATCTTCGAGGGTGGTGCGATTCACCGGCAGGGGGGTGGTGCGTCCATCGGCCAGGACCGCCCTCACCCGATGCTCATAGGGCAACCATTCGGTGAAGCGACTCAACCAGCGGATCGCTACCGAATCGACCTCGCCATGGAGCAAGTGGGGACCATAAACGTGGAGGCGTTCGCCGTGGTCATTGAGGGCATCAAAGGCATTGCCACCGATGTGGGGCCGTCGGTCGATCACCCTGACACTGCGGCCCGCCTCCGCCAGCTCGCGGGCCACGACGGCGCCAGCAAAGCCAGCGCCGACCACGAGCACAGAAGATGACATTCTCAGGGAGGGCTACGGCGGCAGCATATCGGCAGTGACCGAGTTTCTCGGCTCAATCCCCAAATCGGCGCACCACCGCCTCGGCGAACCCCGAGCAGCTCACCGGTTCCACCCGCGGCTCCATCATGCGGGCCAGGTCGTAGGTGACCTCGCCATGGGCAATGGCGGCGCTCAGGCCGGCGGTGATCAGATCCGCCGCCTCCTGCCAACCCATGTATTCGAGCATCATCACGCCGGAAAGAATCACCGAGCCGGGGTTGATGCGATCGAGGCCGGCGTGCTTGGGGGCCGTGCCGTGGGTGGCCTCGAAGATGGCGGCCTTGTCGCCGATGTTGGCGCCGGGGGCCATCCCCAGACCCCCCACCACGGCGGCGGCGGCATCGGAGATGTAGTCGCCGTTGAGGTTGAGGGTGGCGAGCACGGAGTAATCGGCTGGTCGCGTTTGAATTTGCTGGAAAATACTGTCGGCGATGCGGTCATCCACCATCACCATCTGTTTCCATTGGCCCTGGCCATGGCTGGGGCCAATGGCCTCGATCACGCCCCGCACTTCGTCGCAAACCGCAGCCTGTTTCTCGGGGGTGAGGGCATCGAAACCGGGATCCACCAAACGGGCATTGGCTTCGATGCTGAGCCCCGGATCCTGGGCCACGTTGTCGAGAATCCAGCTTTCCCGTTCCGTCACACATAGATCACGAAATTCTGTCGTGGCTAGCTCATAACCCCAGTCCCGGAACGCCCCCTCCGTGAATTTCATGATGTTTCCCTTATGCACCAGGGTCACGTGGCGCTTGTCCCCCTCCAATTTGAGGGCGTGCTGAATCGCCTTGCGAATGTGGCGCTGGCTGCCGTTTTTGCTCACCGGCTTGATGCCGATGCCGGATCCCGCCGGGATGCGGCGCTGGCCTAATTTGCCGTTGGCGGGAATCACCTCTTCGTTGAGATGGCGGATCAGCTCGATGCAGACCGGATCACTGGCTTCCCATTCAATACCCATGTAAATATCTTCCGTGTTTTCGCGGTATACAACCACTTCCAGATCCTGGGGCCGCTTGTGGGGGCTGGGGGTGCCCGCGTAGTAGCGGCAAGGGCGCACGCAACAGTAAAGATCGAAAATCTGCCGTAGCGCCACGTTTAGTGAGCGGATGCCTCCGCCCACCGGCGTTGTCAGAGGGCCCTTGATGGCTACCCCGTAGGTCTCGATCGCCGTGAGGGTGTCCTGGGGCAGGTATTGATAGGTGCCGTAAAGCTCACAAGCTTCATCACCGGCATAAACCTTGAACCACTCGATGCGGCGCGCGCCGCCGTAGGCCTGGGCGACCGCCGCATCCAGCACCAGCTGGGTGGCCGGCCAGATATCCACACCGGTACCATCACCGCGGATGAAGGGGATGATCGGGTCGCTGGGCACCACCGGCTGGCCGTTCTCGAAGCGAATGGCGCTGCCGCTTGTGGGGGCGGTGAGCTTCTCGTAGGTGGCCATGGTTTGGCTTGATGCAGATTTAGTCGGCAGAGCCTATGTCTGCGGACGGGCTCGGAAGGTTTGCAGGGATCAGCACGGGGGCAGGAGTGTGTGTTTGCCATCGCTTTTGGCAACCTGCTACGGCCCTGGAAGCTCCGCCTTGGTCCCTTGGGCCGCGGCCAGCCTCGGTGCGGGGGTTGCAACCAAGCTCGCCATGGCTGGGGTTTTTCTGCAGGATGGGCCCTATGAACGCAGCGGATCAGGCCCATAGTGCGGAGTTGGCCCAGGCCATTGCCGCCGCCGTCTTCCTGTTTCAAGCGGCCTTCCCCGATGCCCGGGCCAACCTCACTCCCTGGCGCGACGATCCTGAAACCCGCCGTTTCGATGCCCGAGACAACCTCGATTTCTCGCTCCATTTTCCCGGTTGGAGCCCCCGGCTCCAATGCCGTTCCCTGTTGGTGCAGCTGCGCCTGGAACGCTCGCCCCAGGGGGCTGCGGCCGGTCGCCCCCGCCTATTGGGCGTGCTGATCCGGGGCCTCACCTACGAAGCCGAGCGCTGGCGCTTCACCACCCTGGGCGATTGGCAACCCTCCGGGTCCCATCTGCCCAGCCCAGAGGTGGTGGCCAGCCTGCAGGGGCTGGGCCGCGAGCTGTTCGTGTTGTTTGGTACCGGGGCGGCGTCCCACTTCGGGGAGGACGACATCGCTTCTTGAAGCCAGGTGCGTAGGCCCGTCGGGCCCCGGGTCGTCCCCGCCTGGCGCCGTAACCCTTCGCAACCTTGGCGTCAGGGTCGGAGCGCCACACCTACTTTGGTAGGAATGCTCCTCTTGCGTTTCAAGCGCCCCGCCGAAGATGTCTGTCGCCCTGGCTTCCCAGCTCCGTGAGGGAACGAAGAAGGCCCATACCATGGCCGAGAACACCGGTTTTGTGAGCTGCTTCCTCAAAGGTGTGGTCGATAAGGCCAGTTATCGCACCCTGGTGGCCGACCTCTGGTTCGTGTATTGCGCCATGGAGGAGGAGATCGGCCGCCTCGCCGACCATCCCGTGGTTGGGCCGATCAACTTTGCCTCCCTCAACCGGCGGGAATCCCTGGAGCAGGACCTCGCCTTCTACTTCGGTGCCGATTGGCGCCAGCAGATCAAGGCCACCCCCGGGGCCCAGGAGTATGTGGCCCGCCTGCACCGCGTGGCCAAGGAATCTCCGGAACTGCTGGTGGGCCACCACTACACTCGCTACATCGGTGATCTCTCCGGTGGCCAAATCCTCAAGAACATCGCCCAGAAGGCTATGAACTTGGGTGAGCACGACGGCCTGCGTTTCTACGAATTCGACGCCATCCCGGACGAGAAGGGCTTCAAGACCAACTACCGCGCCGTGCTCGATAATCTGCCGATCGACCAGTCCACCGCCGATCGCATCGTGGCCGAAGCCAACCAGGCCTTCCACTGCAACATGAAGATGTTCCAGGAGTTGGAGGGCAACCTCGTGGCCGCCATCGGCAAGGTACTTTTTGGTTTCTTGACCCGCCGTCAGCGGCTGGGCAGCACCGAAGCCGTCGTGGCCTGAGGCTGTACCCCTGGGTTGACTTGCGCCAGAGTCGCGTATTGCTTGCGACTCAGGTGTGCGCCCCCTCCGTTTTCTGGTTCCTGGCACCACGGGCCGCTTCCGCTGTGGCGGTTTGTTGGTCGAGCTGCAGACCCAGCGGCTGACGGCCCGTTTGCGCCATGCCGAGCTCGTGACCTATCGGCAGCGGGAGCCGGATCACCCTTTCTTGGATGACCTGTTGCGGCGGGAGACCCGACCCGGCGGTGCCCTGTGGATCGTCAGTTGGGGCTTCGACGTGCCGCCGCTGCTGCGGCGCTTGGCCGGCCGCCCCGTGGCTTATCACGCCCACAGCAGTGGTTACGGCTTCGACCTGCCGGCCGGCGTGCCCATCTTGGCCGTGAGTCGCAACACCTTGGGCTACTGGGGGGATCGGGCGCCGCGCCATCCCCTTTTTTTAGTGCCCAATGCCCTCCAACCTCGTTGGCTGGAGCGGGGCGATCGCCACCCCCTTCTGACCAGCGTGGGTCAGCAGCAGCGCCGGCGGCGCATTGATGTGCTGGTTCAGGAACGCAAGAACAGTCGCTATGTGATCGATCACCTGGTGCCGGCCTTGCTGGCTGCCGGGCTGCGGGTGGAGCGGCAGCGCGGCTGGGTGGAGGACCTGGTGGATCTGTTCAATGACACCACTGTGGTGCTCTATGACTCCGCCGATTATTGGCGGGGTACGGGGGTGAGCGAGGGCTTCGGCCTGCCACCGATCGAAGCCCTCGCCTGTGGCTGCGTGGTGTTCAGCAGTTTCAACCACGCCTTGGCCGACAGCCTCGATCCGGGCTTGCTGGGTCATCAGATTGGCTGCGGCACCATGGAGAACGACCTGCAAAGGATCCGCGCTGCCGTGGCTGACCCGGCGGCATGGCGGCCGGCAGGGGAGAGACTGGAAACCCTGTTGGCTGGCTGTGGGGAGGAGAGCCTGCTGGACCGCTGGCGTCTCGCCCTGGCGGCGATCGATCAGCATTGGGATCGGCTGCAGGGTGGTGTGGCGCCCCTGGCCAGCCCTTCTGTGTGGCAGTTGCGGGCCGATCAATGGGCCCAGCGGTTGCTGCGGCGCTTGCCGGGCCGATCCTGAGACGCCCGTTTTGGGGCAGGGGCGCGACTGGGGCGGTAACGGGGCTGGCTGATTTCGGCGGGAATGGTAACGGCCACCCCATAACGTAAAGGTATGTTCAGGCCTCCAGGCTGTGAAGTTGCTCGGCAGGAGTAAAACCTATCAGCAGCTGCGGGCCCTGATGGCGTTTCTGCCGCAGCAACGGCTGCGCCAGCTCCAATGGTTGGTGCCATTATCAATTATACCTGGATTGCTTGATCTTGTTTCAGTTGCTGTCATTGCCCGTTTGATGGGAGCCCTGGTGGGGCACAAACTGGAGGATCGCTTGCCTGGCATCAAGGTTTTTGGTGGCAACCAGTTTGACCAGAGCCTATGGCTGATATTGATGTTCGTTGCCTTGGCGTGGCTCGCCTCGTTCAGCAAGCTTGGCTTGCAGTTTTTTCAGCAGCGTTTGACCGCCAGGGTTTGGATTGATCTCTCGAACCGCATCCACGCCAATGTATTAGCCCAAGGCTACGAATATCACCTTTCAAAAAGTACAGCTAAATTATCGACTATGATGCTGAGTCATATCAAAAAAACCTCGAATTCTGTCGTAAATCCCCTTCTCAAGATGGTGGGAAGCGTCTTCTCTATTCTTTTGCTTTCTTTGGGGATTCTGGTGATTGGCCGCGGTTCTGCCTTGATTTTGATTGGCTGCCTGCTGGGGGCTTACGTGCTGCTTTCCCAGACGATCACCCCTTATTTGCGGCACAATTCCAGGCAAAAAATCAGGCTGGAGTCCATGACTGCCCATATCTTATTTGAATCCCTGGGCTCGATTCGGGACATCAAGCTGACCGCCTCCGAAGATCACTTTCGCCGGGCCTTTGTCAATACGGGTGAACGGGCCAAGGGCCACGCCTGGGTGGCGGAGATCTTACCGATCATCCCGCGCATGCTGATTGAGCCGTTGGGCATCACCTTGATTTTTCTGTTGGGCGCCGTGCCGCCGCTGCTGCGTGGCGACCGCTCCGACATGCTGTCCATGCTGCCCTTCATGGCCTCCCTATCGGTGGCGGCCCTGCGTCTCACCCCTCCCCTGCAGGACTTCTTTGCTTCGCTGACCCAACTGCGCGGTGGTCTGCCCGTGATGGATTCCACCCTGGAGTACCTGAGCTTGCCGGCGGGGCTGCCAGTGCTTGGCGACCCTGGTGTGCCCACTCCGGCCGGTGTGTTTCCCTCCCGCAGCATCGCCTTAGAGGATGTTTGGTATGCCTATCCGGGGTCGTCGGATTGGGTGCTGCGGGGCGTCGATCTCACCATCCCCGTGGGTTCGAGGGTGGCCTTTGTTGGGGCCACCGGTAGCGGCAAGACCACGACGGCCCAGATACTTTTAGCCCTGTTGCAACCGGGTAAGGGCAATCTCAATCTCGATGGCATTGCCGTATCCAACAACGACATTCCCGCCTGGCAGGCTTCCTGCTCCCAGGTGCCCCAGTTCATCAATCTTCTCGACGCCAGCGTGCTCGAAAACGTCGCTTTTGGTAAAGATGTGGAATTGATTGATCAGCGGGCGGTTTGGGAGGCCCTGGAAGCGGCCCAGCTCGATGAATTCGTCAGTGAGTTGCCCTATGGATTACACACTCCGATTGGCGAAAATGGCTTACAGCTGTCCGGCGGGCAACGGCAGCGCCTCGCTTTGGCCCGTTCCTTTTACCGCCATGCAAGATTTTTATTACTTGACGAGGCCACTAGCGCCCTTGATAACCGTACTGAGAGCGACATTATTGAAGCCCTTGATGTGATCGGCAGACGTTGCACCACAGTGGTGATTGCCCATCGACTTTCCACCGTAATGCGCTGTGATCGAATTTATGAATTTGAGGCCGGGCGAGTCAAAGCCTTTGGCACGTATCAAGAGCTCCAGAACCGCTCGGATACGTTCCGTGATCTTGCTGGTTTTGAGAGGAAGCTGGTGGGCTGAAGTGTAGGATTTGCCCAGCTATAACTCAGCAGGTGTTCCGATGGCCCTGACCTTGGTGGCTGGCCCCTGTGTGATCGAGAATGCTGATCTCGTTTATGCGATTGCCGCAAGGGTGAAGGCCATCTGTGAGCCGCTTGGCATCGACTACATCTTCAAGGCCAGCTTTGACAAGGCCAATCGAAGTGCGGGAAATTCTTTTCGGGGACCTGGATTTGAAGAGGGGTTGGCGGTGTTGGCGGAGGTGAAACGGCGCTATGGCCTGCGGGTGCTCACAGATATCCATGAAAGCCACCAGGCGGCCCCCGTTGCTGAGGTGGTGGATGTGTTGCAAATTCCCGCCTTTCTCTGCCGCCAGAGCGATTTGCTGCTGGCCGCCGCCGCCGCCACCCGGGGCACCGACAAGGTGATCAATGTCAAGAAGGGCCAGTTTTTGGCCCCCTGGGATATGGAGCAGGTGGTGAAGAAGTTGCGCGATGCCGGCGCAGAGCATGTCTGGCTCACCGAGCGCGGCAACAGCTTTGGATACAACACGTTGGTGGTGGATTACCGCAGCCTGCCCCAGCTCCAGGCCCTCGGCTGCCCCGTCATTTTCGACGCCACCCATTCGGTGCAGCAGCCCGGTGGACAGGGCACCAGCAGTGGCGGCCAGAGGGAGTTCGTTGCCCCCCTTGCACGGGCGGCGGTTGCCGTGGGTGTAGATGGTCTTTTCCTTGAGGTCCATCCCGATCCGCAGAACGCCCTCAGCGATGGACCCAACATGGTGCCGTTGCACCGGCTGGAGGCTCTCCTGACCCAGTTGATGGCGATTCGGGCCACACTCTCGGCGGGACTCGCAGAGAGTGTGATCTGAGCCGAGGTGGCCGATTCGCTCCTACGCCTCTGGCGCCATCAATGGGCTGCTCGCTGCAGCCACAAAGCTTTGTGCCGCCTGAGGTTGCTGGTCCTTGACGTGGATGGGGTGCTCACCGACGGAGGGTTATGGACCACCGAAACCGGTGAAGTGCTCAAACGTTTTGATGTGCGCGACGGCCTCGGTATCCATCTGTTGCAACAGGCGGGTCTGGAGGTGGCTTTGCTCAGCGGCGGCAAGGGCGGCGCCACCGAGCAACGGGCCCGCTATCTGGGAATTCGGCATGTGCTGACCGGGGTCAAGGACAAACCCGCCGCCCTCACCGAACTGCAACGCACTTTGGCGATTTCGCCTGGGGAATGTGCCTTTGTGGGGGATGACCTCAATGATCTGGCGGTTCGCCCGGTGGTGGGTTTGTTGATCTGTCCGGCCGATGGGGTGGAGCCCCTGCGGGCCCGGGCCGATTGGGTCTTGGATCGCAACGGTGGTGACGGCGCCGTGCGCCGTCTGGCAGAGGCGATCCTGCAGGCTCGGGGCGACTGGGACCGCTTGGCCCGCTCGGGCTGGAGGGGACGCAATGATTGAAGCCGGTCGACTGGGCCGCT
>CAMDWF010000006.1 GCA_945878795.1 Synechococcus sp. UW140 | reverse complement strand
GGGTGATCCGGCGGCTGAGGCTCTGCGCTATGGCTCCTTGCTGGCGAGCAAGGGAGGTCTGGGGCTCCAAATCCTCGGCATTGGAGCCAATGGCCATGTGGGTTTCAACGAACCCCCCTGTGGTCCCGAAGTGGTCTGCCGTTGTGTCGCCCTGACCGCCAGCACCCGAGACGCCAATGCATTTGCCTTTGGGGGCGATCCGGACCAGGTGCCAGATCAGGCCATCAGCCTTGGCCTCAGTGAGATTCTCAACGCGCGCCGTATTCTCTTGGTGGCGACCGGTGTGGCCAAAGCAGCCGTGCTGCGCCGCGCCTTTGAGGAGTCCCCTACGGCCGATCTACCCGCGAGCTGGCTTCAGGGTCACCCGGATGTGACTGTGGTGGCGGATCCGGCCGCCCTTGGGCGTTAGCCCCTGCGGGGTGCCTTGGCCCTGATTCAGCTGGAGGCCGCGAGAATCTGCTCCAGCAGGGTGTCATCCACCTCCAGATTGCTGACGACGCTGCGAACGTCGTCCAGGTCTTCGATCACTTCCAACATGCGCAGACAGGTCCGTACGGATTCGATGTTCTCTAGGTGACAGGGTCTAACCGGGATCCAACGGTGCTCCCATTCCCTTACCCCAAGGCCAAGGCGTCTCAAACCATCCTGAAGCGCTTCGAGGTCGGCAAATTCGCCAATGACCTCGGCCCCATCCGCCTCGATCTGCCAGCTCAGGGCAGCAGGACCACCTCCTTCCTCCAGGGCGAGCAGGAGTTCTACAAACGCCTCTTCTGGATCACTTTGGCAACTGTTCAGGTCGACACGGACCACCGATCGCTGCACAAATAGATAGCTGACGCAACCGGTTTCGCCGAGGTTGCCTCCCTGCTTGCCGAAGGCCAGTCTCAGGTCTGCGGCTGTTCGGTTGCGGTTATCGGTGAAGGCTTCCACCAAAACGGCCACGCCTCCCGCCCCATAGCCCTCGTAGCGCACCGCTTCAAAGAGTTCAGCGTCGGCGCCACTGGATCCGGCACCCTTGGCGATCGCCCGATCGATGTTGATATTGGGCACGCCTGCGGCCTTGGCCTTTTCGATGGCGGTGCGCAACTGGAAGTTCCCGGCTGGATCGGCGCCACCTCTCGCTGCCACCATGATTTCCCGACCCAAGCGGGTGAACACCGCGCCGCGTTTGGCATCGACAACTGCTTTGGTGCGTTTGATCTGGGACCATTTGCTATGGCCAGCCATCAGAAGCGGGGGGGAACGGTGGGCGGACAGGTGGACTTCCTGTGGCAAAAATCCTGCCAGTTGGGCCTTCCCATGGGCCAGCTCAGCTTTCCGCTTGAAACACCAGGCGGGGTTGGAGCTGGTCGCCGGCCACGGCTCGGGCGATGCCGGCGAGCCGACCCTCCAGGTTAAGAACCGCCACGGCTTCATCCTCAAGGTGGTGGGCTGCTGCCGAGAGGCGGCGGCCACAGCTCCAGTCCAGCACTTCTGCTGCCGTCAATTGGCGCCGGCCAAGGTGGGGCAGGGCCAGTAGGGGATCGAGAAGCGGAGGCCTGGGTTCTTGATCGAGGTTGTCCAGGGGGAAGGCCTGGGCGAGGGTGAAGCCGAGGGCTTCGCTGCGGCGGAGCTGGGATAGCGCACCACCGCAGCCCAGGTGTTCTCCCATGTCCCTGGCGAGGGCGCGAATGTAGGTGCCGGCGGAACAGCGGACACGCAGAGAGACCTGAGCCAGAACTGGATTCCAGTTCAGGAGGCTGAGTTCGTGCAGGGTGACGCTCCTGGGTTCCAGGCGCACCACTTCTCCCCGTCGTGCCAAGGCATAGGCCCGTTCGCCATGGACATGAACAGCCGAGATCTGGGGAGGGCACTGCAGATGGGTGCCCCTGAAGCACTCAAGCAGGGTTTCAATCCGCTCAATTGTCAGTTCAGGAACGGGGGCCCGTTGCACCACTTCGCCTTGGAGGTCATCGCTGCTGGTTCGCAGCCCCAGTTGGATCGTGCCTTCGTAGGCCTTAAGTCCCGGGAGGTAGGGCAACAGGCGGGTGGCGGCCCCCAGGGCAATGGGAAGAACCCCACTGACCGCAGGGTCGAGGGTGCCGCCATGGCCAACCTTCTTGATGCCAAAGGCCCTACGCACCCTGTTGACACAGGTGTGGGAGGTGGGTCCGCAGGGCTTGTCGAGGACCAGAAATCCGCAGGGGAGCGCGGCCAGCTCAGGCGACAGCGATGTTGATGCGCTTGCGGTTGCGCAGTCCCCGTTTGATCGATTCAAAGTTAACGACTCCGTCCACAAGGGCGTAGAGGGTGTCGTCTGAACCTCTGCCGACATTGACCCCAGGCATCACGGCCGTGCCGCGTTGGCGGATCAGAATTGAACCAGCACTTACGGTTTCGCCGCCATAGGCCTTGACCCCCAAGCGCTTGGAGTTGGAGTCGCGGCCATTGCGAGTGGAGCCTGTGCCTTTCTTGTGGGCCATGGGAGGGGAAGCAAAGGGATGGTTAAAAGGGGGTTTCCCCGAATAAACAGGGAGCTGGGAGCTTTAGGCGACTGGCTTGCCCGCCACGGTGATGGCCTGGACCATCACCCGGGTGAGCTCCTGGCGATGACCATTTTTGCGGCGGGTTTTCTTTTTGGGACGCATCTTGTACACCAGAATTTTGGGACCACGGCGGTGGGCCAAAATCTTCAGTTCCACCTGGGCTTGCTCCACGTAGGGACGGCCCAGGGTGGTGCCGCTGGCATCCTTAACCAGGAGGACGGTGTCCAGGGTCACGGTGCTGTCGACCTCCGCATCAAGACGGTCCAGGTCGAGATATCGGTTGGGCTGCAGCCAGAACTGCTGGCCCGAAGCCTCGACGATGGCGTAGGCGGTGCCTTGGGTTGGAACGGAATCTGTCATGGTGCAGGCGGGGCGCGGCCAGGCTGGCAGCCATCCTTGGCGGGATGACGCCATTGGGCCTGGGCTCACGAATTTCGAAAGACAATCACATATCCTCGCTTTCGGGGCCTCTGTTCGTCAAGATACCCATAGTTCTGGGCCCAGCCCCCCTGCGACGCTCGATGCCCGAGCCCCTGCTGACCATCGCTTCCTTGCTGAGGGCCCCCGGGTTGGCCCAGGCTTGTGGTCAGTGGCTTCAAGGTGGCCGCTACCAATTGGTGTCGCTCGATCCCGGTGAAAATCCTGTTGAGGTGCTGGATCAACGCCGGGAAGATTTCGATGCGGTCCTGCTGGAGCAGGGTGTGCTTGCTGCCGATGTCTTTCGCGCTTTGGGGGAGAAGGGATTGTTTCTGCCCGCGGTGGTCATCGGTGAGGTGACGGGTCGGCAGGAATATCACGACGCCGAAATTCATCTGCCTCCTGACCAGTTGGTGCAGTTGAGTTATTCGTTTGATGCGGCTGTTTCCCGATTCTTGCGAAGGGGCCTTGCCCATGGCGGCAGCCAGGGGGGTCGGCCTGGTAATGACGCCAGCGATCGTTGGAAATTGGCCAATCGCCTGAATGGTCGCCTGGGCTACTTAGGAGTTTATTACAAGCGAGATCCCTCACGCTTCCTTCGTCATCTAGGTGAAAGTGAACGTAGGGACCTACTGGATTCCCTTAAGCTCAGCTACAGGGACCTGCTGATCAGTTATTTTCAGGATCCTGACACCGCCAATCGGGCCCTGGAGAGTTTTGTCTATACCGCCTTTTTTAGTGATCTACCGATTACCTGTACGGTTGAAATTCACATGAATCTGATCGACGAGTATGATAAGCAAGTCAAGCTAGAGGGACACAAAACCGATTTTCTCCAGGATTACCGCCTTGCCCTTCTTGATGTGATGGCCCATCTTTGTGAGATGTACCGTCGCTCCGTTCCGCCCGATGCCCCCCTAGACCTGGCGGCCGTTAAGAGTAGGCCTATTAAGTCAGCTATCTCCTTCGCCATGGACCAATCTTAAAAATGTCACCCCGTAAGACCTACATCCTGAAGCTTTACGTGGCAGGAAACACCCCCAATTCGATGCGTGCCCTAAAAACATTGCGGAATATCCTTGAGACCGAGTTTCGAGGAGTTTATGCTCTCAAAGTAATTGACGTCCTCAAGAATCCCCAGCTGGCAGAAGAAGACAAAATCTTAGCGACACCTACCCTTGCCAAGATCTTGCCACCTCCGGTTCGCCGCATTATCGGTGATTTATCTGATCGCGAAAGGGTACTGATTGGTCTCGATCTACTTTTTGAGGAACTCAACGACGATTCTTACGAAGCTGAGGATGGGCTTTTTACTGGACCTGAACCGGAGAGCTGAGTGGATAAATCTACATAAACGTTGTCTAATTTTCAATTAAACCTCATTTTTCTCGATTCATGCAGGATCCTAATTTATCCAGCAACACCCCTGGCACAGCCCTAATGCAGGTGCAGAAGCTCCCTACGGGGATGGAGGGTTTCGATGATATTCTGCACGGAGGTTTACCCATTGGACGCTCGACTTTGATCAGTGGGACTTCCGGTACTGGGAAAACTGTATTCTCGTTGAATTTTTTGCATAATGGCATACGGGATTTTAATGAACCTGGGATATTTGTCACTTTCGAAGAGTCACCCCTTGATATCTTACGTAACGCGGCCAGCTTTGGCTGGAATCTGCGTGAAATGGTTGAGCAGGATAAGCTTTTTATCCTTGATGCTTCGCCTGATCCCGAGGGACAGGATGTGGCAGGCAGCTTTGATCTTTCAGGTCTTATCGAACGTATTAATTATGCGATTCGCAAGTATAAAGCCCGACGGGTGGCCATTGACTCTATTACGGCTGTTTTTCAGCAATACGATGCTGTATCTGTCGTGCGGCGAGAGATATTCCGGCTAATTGCCCGTCTCAAGGAAATTGGAGTAACCACCTTGATGACGACGGAACGCATTGACGAATATGGTCCAATCGCCCGTTATGGAGTCGAAGAATTTGTCAGCGATAATGTTGTTATCTTGCGGAATGTTCTAGAGGGAGAACGTCGCCGCCGTACCGTTGAAATCCTTAAACTCCGTGGCACGACCCATATGAAAGGTGAATTCCCTTTCACGATGGGAGCCCATGGTGTCAACATTTTCCCCTTGGGAGCTATGCGACTTACGCAGCGATCTTCCAATGTGCGGTTGAGTTCGGGCGTGCCGCGTCTAGATGAAATGTGTGGCGGTGGTTTTTTCAAGGATTCGATCATTCTGGCCACAGGTGCAACGGGAACGGGCAAAACCCTTTTGGTAAGTAAGTTCATCGAAGATGCTTGTCGCAGTAAGGAAAGAGCAATTTTGTTTGCCTATGAAGAGTCGAGGGCTCAGCTACTCCGCAATGCCACCAGCTGGGGCATCGACTTTGAACAAATGGAGCAGGATGGCTTGTTAAAAATTATCTGCGCCTATCCCGAATCCACGGGATTGGAAGATCACCTGCAAATTATTAAAACTGAAATTAGCGAATTTAAGCCATCGCGAATGGCAATCGATTCACTTTCGGCCTTGGCCCGTGGCGTTAGCCATAATGCCTTTAGGCAATTTGTAATTGGGGTAACTGGCTATGCTAAGCAGGAGGAGATTGCTGGATTCTTTACGAATACGTCTGAGGAGTTTATGGGTAGTCATTCCATAACTGATTCGCATATATCAACAATTACCGATACGATCTTGCTGCTTCAGTATGTTGAAATTCGTGGAGAGATGGCCCGGGCGCTTAATGTATTTAAAATGAGAGGCTCTTGGCACGATAAAGGAATACGCGAGTTCGTGATTACCGGTAACGGACCCGAAATTAAAGATTCATTCTCTAACTTTGAGCGCATTATCAGTGGTGTGCCCCATCGCATTACCACTGACGAACGGGCTGATCTTGGCCGGATTGCCCGTGGGGTGGCGACTGAGGAATTCTAGTTAGATTATTGTAAAAATATTGGCAAGCCAAATACATTTTTTTTCAGGGTCATTGTTACCCTAAGGCCGCCGATATCACCCCGATCCAACTTGAGCTGGCCTGCGTGATCGTGGCAGAATTTTTCGACGATTTTTAAGCCTAGGCCTTGGTGAAGCTTTCTATCTCGGTCCTTGGCTTGGGTTTGGTAGGGCATGTTAGGAATCGTTGGCGATGATAAACCTAGGCCGTGATCAGTAACTTGAATGGACAAAGTGTTGTTTTCTCGCCAGGCTTGGATGCCTACCGGAGGACGGCCGTGGTCCAAGGCATTGTCGATTAAATTACGTAGGGATCGCTCCATGCCGGTGGAATCAATCTGCACAAGTAGTCGCGGCATTTTGACCGTTACCGATGCGGCAGAATAGCTGGATATCACCCGTAGACAAAGATCGTCAAGGGCCACTTGTTCAGATTTCAGACCTGCCTGATCTTTTTCGGCTAGTAACACCAATTGCTCGGTAATTTTGCGCAGTTGCTCAAGATCGCTGCTGAGCGCCTCGATTGCTTGTCTGGGCTTGCCTTCGAGCTGCATTGCAAGGGATTCGATTTGGAGTCCCATGCGGGTTTGGGGGCCAGCAATGTCATGGGCCAGTCCGCGCAGCAGGATGCGTCGGCTATCGGCGGCGCTGTTTATTCCTTCCATAAGTCGATTGATGCGCATACTCATCAAGTGCAGCGGTGCAATTCCCTTTTCTGGGATCAGAGGCAGGGGTGGAATAACGGCCTCTGGCAGTCCATTGAGCACCTCCAAGAAGGGTGTCTCGATACGGCTTTTCAAAAATAAGATGATGCCGAAAAGAACGCCACTGGCCGTGGTAATAGAACGCAGCAGGGGCAGATACCAAACACTGCTGCCGCTGAGACGGGCTGGCCGATATAGCCATAGTGGTGGATCATGCTGGGTAGCCAATTTAATCCAGTAACCGCCCCAAGGATCTTCAAGGGGGGGGAGGTCCGACTGAATACGGCGATCCAAGCCATGGGCGTGTTTGAGATTAGCTATTAATAAATTCCCGAAGCGATTTTGATGGCTTGAGTTGCCTTCGGGTCCCAATTTGGATTGCCTTATAGTGATACCCGTAGGCAATTTATCTGGGGGAATCGTTTGGAGTACTTCTTCCATTAACTTTACATTAGCGCTAATGCGCAAGCCGCTCTCGGCCACGATCTGGGGTTCTAAGATGGTGCGCATTAGCACCAGTAATAGAGTAAAGCTAAGACCGCAACCTAAGGCACAAAAGCTAAGCAAAGCCCACCAGTCACGACGATTCAGATTGGCCGCTGTTTGCTTGGCCCCCACGGCTTAAGGTCCTTCTTCAAGGACAGTGGCTTCCAGCCGGTAACCCTCACCCCTTAGGGGACGGATCAGATCCTCTCCGCCGGTGAGGTCGCGCAGCATTCGTCGCAGCCGGGAGATGCGCACATCAAAGGTTCGGCTTCGCTCCGGGTCTACCTGGCTACCAGTTAGATGGGCAAGGGCTTGGCGGGAGAGCACGACTTCAGGTTTCTGGCAGAAGGCTAGTAGGAGATTGCATTCGCCTCGACTCAAGCGAATCCCCTCCCCCTGGTTGGTGTCGAGCCGTTGCAGGCAGGGGTCGAATCTCAGGTTAGCAAGGCGTAGAATGGCTAGTGATGGCGCTGGCGGCTTGGCCTGGAGTTGCTTTTCAATCAGATTTTGAATGCGCAGTTGTAATTCCCGGAAGAGAAATGGCTTGCTTATATAATCGTTTGCTCCCGATTCCAGCCCCAGCACCCGATCACTGGGAGCCCCCATCGCCGAGATCATCAGCACCGGAAACTGATAGTTGCGGTTGCGCAGGCTGGCAAGGACATCAGTGCCACATTTTTCTGGCAACATTTGATCGAGCAGAAGGAGATCTGGAGATCTCTCAGCCAGGGCGGCTTCCATACTGCGGGGGTGGTGAAAGGCTTGCAGATGCCAATGCTGCCGCTCGCATTGTTCGGCGATCAGGCGACAGAGAGCGACGTCGTCCTCAAGGATCCAGAGATCAAAGCAATCGGCCATGGAACCGGTGGCATGGGGGAATGGGGTCACTGCTGACCCTCCCAGGGCCTCCAAGGTACTGTTCGGCTTTGGTCCAATGGGATCTGGCCAGGCAAGATGGCTGGATCCGCCTCCCCTGCCACCGATGCTGTCGGCCACACCCCCAGCCCCGCGGTCCCCTGGGACCGGTCGACCTCGGCCCGACCGGTCGATCAGACCTTGGTGGCGTTGGTTGGTGTTTGGGCTTTGCTTTAGTTTTGGCTATGGCTTGAGCCAGCGCCTGGGCCGGATGGGGGCCCCAGCGGCGGCGACCGCAGTCCCCTCTTTTGCGGCCCAGGCCCCCCCAGGCACCCGATTGGGGGAGTTGCAAAAGCGTTTCGGAGCCGAGGCCCACTCCCTGCTGGTAGACCTGGACCGACTGGCGCAGGAACGGCGCCAGGAGGGCCAGCGTCAGCAGGAGGAAGGCCGGAATGCTACCCAGGATCAGCTCACCCAGCAGCGTCTAGATGACGCCCAGAGGGAGGCGGACCGGGTCCGTCTTGAGGCCCTAAATAATGGCCCAGATCCAGCGCCCCCGAACCCAGAACCAATCTTGCTGCCCCCCCCGCCGGAAGCAGACCCCTCTTCAGTCCCGTCTCCGGCGGCGACCACCCCCCCCGGGGCCGTCGCCAACCCACCCTGATCTGCCACAGTCACTAGACGATAACCTTTGGTCATGACCGCCCCCCAATCCCTACTGCAGGCGGCCTTCAACCGTCTCAGTGCCAGGCTCGGCGATCGCCTCCTCGATTCGGCGGCCCGGCTGGCCGAATTGGCCCAGCAGGCACCTGGACAGTTTCAGCAGGAATGGTCACTTTTCTGGGAGGAAGTGGAGGCGGAGGCCCAGCGCCTGGAACGAGGTCCCTTTGCCCCTGGCAGCACCGATGCCCCGGGCGCTGCCGGCACCACCTGGCAGTCTGCAAGCCCCCAGGACCCGCCGCCTTCCTCCTCTGACCCCCAAGACCTCATTGATGCTCTACGGGCTCGGGTAGCGCACCTCACCCAACGGCTTGAGCAGGACCCCGGTCGTTCCTGATGGCGGCGTCTTCGCCCCGATCGTTTCGCTGGCATCTGGGTCGGCCCCTGCGCATCTGGCGTCTGGCCCTGACCCTGGTGGCGCGCCTGTGGTGGGACAGCCGCCGCTGGACCTATCCGGGAGGCATGACCGTTGCCAGACGGCTTGGGCGCCAGCGACGGCTGGCCCATTGGTTGACGGAGCAGTTTCTGGAGCTTGGATCGGCCTTCATCAAGTTGGGCCAGTTGCTTTCGGCTCGGCCCGATGTGTTGCCCGCCGACGTGGTCGAAGAATTGGCCCGGCTTCAGGACAATGTGCCCGCCTTTGACTTCGCCGTCGTCGAAGCCATCATTCAAGAGGAATTGGCGGAACGCTGCGTTGAGATCACCGACCTGGAGACCACACCTCTGGGATCGGCCAGCCTGGCCCAGGTACATCGCGCCAGCCTGCGCAGTGGCCGCCAGGTTGTTCTCAAGGTGCAGCGCCCAGGCCTGGAGCGTCTGTTTCGGCTCGATCTGGAGGTGTTGCAACAGGTGGCGGCAGTGGTGGTCTGGGCTCAGCGCTATTTCCGTTGGGGCGGGGCCAGTGACTGGGTGGCGATGGCGCGGGAATGCCGGCGCGTGCTGCTGCGGGAGCTTGATTTCCGACTGGAGGCCGAGCATGCAGCCCGCTTTCGCCAGCAGTTTCTGGAGGATCCAGGCATTCGCATTCCTGCCGTTGTCTGGGAGCTGAGTTCGCGGCGGGTTCTCTGCCTCGATTATGTTCCCGGCATTAAGATCACCGATCGTTCGGCCCTGCTGCAGGCGGGCATTGATCCTATCGCGATTGCTGAGAAGGGTGCTGCGAGTTATTTGCAGCAGCTGGTGCGATTTGGTTTTTTCCATGCTGATCCCCATCCCGGTAATTTGGCGGTGGCCGCTGACGGGGCGCTCATCTATTACGACTTCGGCATGATGGGTCAGATTTCCGAACGGCTGCGTTTGCGCCTCGGTCGCATGGTTCGGGCGGCCGTATCCAGGGATGCAGTGTCCCTGGTGGAGGAATTGCAGCAGGCCGGCGTGCTGGCCTGGGGGATTGATCAGGGACCCGTGCGTCGCATGGTGCGCCTGATGCTGCAGGAGGCCCTGACCCCACCCTTCAGCGCTGACCTGATCAGCCGCCTTTCCGGCGATCTCTATGATTTGGTTTATGGACAGCCGTTTCGGTTGCCTGCCGACCTGATTTTTGTGATGCGGGCGCTTTCCACTTTCGAGGGCGTCGGCAAAAGCCTCGATCCGGGCTTTAATCTTGTGACGATTGCCCGACCGTACCTGCTGCCCCTCATGACCTCCAGCGGCAACGGCCCCAGCGAACTTTTCAATGAGCTCACTCGACAGGCCACGGATGTGGGCACGCGGGCCCTGGGCATTCCCAGGCGTCTCGATGAAAGTCTATCCCGGATAGAGCAGGGCGATCTGCAGGTGCAGATTCGCGCCGGAGAAACCGACCGCTTGCTGCGTCGCTTGGCCCTGAGCCAACAGATCAGCGGCCAAGCTGTTTTGCTGGGGGCCCTGGCCGTGGCGACGGCCTTGATGGTTGCCAGTCAACGGCCCCTCTACGGAGCAGTGCCGGCAGCCTTGGCCTTGCCGGTGGGATGGGGATGGCTGAAATTACAGGCGCGCCTCAAGCGCGAAGCTCGCCTGGACAATCTCAACGGCGCCTGAGGCTCTCCGTCCAAAGTACGGGGAGCCTCAAGCCCTTAATGGCCTAGGGGCACTTTCAATCCAGTGCCAGTGATTTGCTCAGGCGATTGGAGGCTGGGCGGAGGGCAGGGCTTTGGCTGCCGCATCGGGTTCAATCTTGGCGTCAGGAGTGAGACGATCGACCAGCTCGGGAAGTTTGGCGGCTAAGTAATCAGAGGCTTGTTTGGTATCGACTCCTAGCTTGGTAGCGAGGTCGTGGATTGGGCCACTGCCTAGAATCTTGTCAATTTGATCGGGGTTGATCAGGGAATTTTCTCCCGTACCCACCCAGCTGGCGAATAGTTCGTTGGCCCCGCCGTTCTGAAACTTTTGGGCTAGCCCTGAGAGGCCGCCGTTGGTTTTGAAGAAATCGTTGAGGGCCTGAGCCTTGTCACCGGCGACGGAATTAACCACACCGCCGATCAGGTCATCAATTAGGGCCATGAAATTTGCAGCAGGGCTGCTTAGAGTCAACTTACTCAGCATATCGGCTGTTGGTTCCCTAGGGGCCAAGACATCAACACTTGTTCAAAGTTTGGTAAGAAGGTGCTGGGCCGTGCGAAAGGCCAAGGCCAGGGCCGTGTAGCTGGGGTTGGATGAACTGCCCGTCGGCAGAACGGAGGTGCCAGCTATATATAAATTAGCAATTCCATGGACGCATCCCCAGGTGTCGACGACGCCATCTTTGGAATAGTAAGACATATGTGTTGCTCCCATATGATGGTAGAGACTGTAGGCTCTTTCTTTCCAGTTTGCTGTAGGATCGGTGAGATAGGGGCTCAGGTAGACCCCGGCGATTCCCTTTGATTCCAGGGTGCTTTTTAAGGCTTGGCCGTAGCATTTTAGGGCAGTCAGACTGCGATCGCTAACACGCCATTCTACAATTGGGCGGGCCATGCCATAACTGTCAATCGTTTCAGAAAGCCTAATACGACTATTGTAAAGAGGTTCGCTTTCGGCATTGGCCATAAGAAAGAAACGCGCTTTGCGGGGGATGGCAATACGATGTTCAATAAAGTGGGTTGACAGCAGTCCCAGGGCTTCGGGGGCTGACCTGATCACTTGCTTGAGATCGCGTGAAAGCGCTCTCCAAGATCTTGAATCCGGTCGGCTACCACGTAGGGCATGGTAGAGACGTCGCACGGAGTGCAAGGGGCTATCTTCTTCACTCTGGACATCAAGATTGCCGGTCACATTAAGAAGATTGTCTCGTACCTGTCTGCCCTGAGCCAGTTGAATCTTGGGGACATATTTTTGATCGCCAGGGGTGAAGCTCGCAAATAAATGACGAAATGCTGCCCAGTTGATCGGTTCAAGACGTCCAGCAAAAAATCCAAGATGATCTTGATAATAGCGACCCACCAGGTCTTGCTGATTGCCAATGCCTTGCTTGCCATTGTGCCAGGAGGCCAGCAGAATCCGAGGATTTTCGATGCCACCGCCACAAAGCACGACCCATTGGCTTTTGATGGCGGACTCCATGCCATGGCGATTGCGGATGCGGACTCCCGTGGAGCGTAGGCCACTACTATCTAGATTGACGCCAGCTACTTTGGCATTGATAAGACAGCTTACTTGGTTAGAAGTGGCAAATCTTTGTTGAAAAAGAGAGGCTAGATAGGGATGGGGGCTGTATTTGGAGATGTTTAATTCCAGGGCAGAATCTTTGCCAAAGCCATTGGTAATCTGAGAATTTTTCCATAAATCAGTCTGGAATGAAATAGCGCTAAGCCCCAGAAAGTCGTCGGCAAGCGGATAGTAACGATTCAGTTCTGCCCAGCTGATCGGCCAGCCTGCCGAAGGATCGATGTCAGGCCTGGGGGCGAGATCCAGGGCACTGAAAGGCAGGGCCTGCCCCCCCCAACGCCGGCTTGATCCGCCAAAGCCTCTGGCCCTGCCACCAGCAACCCCAGATGCCACATCGCCGGCGCTGAGTTCCGCTGGCACTGCGGAGTCGTTCTCGGTATCGGCCAGCCCGCCCTCTTCGACCAGCAAAACGCGACGCTTGCTGTGGTCAAGCAAATGGCTGGCAATGGCCAGGCCAATCACCCCACTACCGACGATGCAGATGTCCCATTGATGCTCAATGGCATCGGCGGAATCGGCAAAATCGATGAACATCGCCTAGGACCTGCCGATAGGTTGTTGCTGCTCGCGCAACAGGGTTTCAATAGCGGTTCGGCGGGCCTCAAGCCTTTCGAGCAGGGCCGCATTGCTGCGGATGTGTCGGGCGTGGCGGCTGGAGAACAGCACACATCCAGATGCATTTTTGATCAGGGCCCCGTTGAGCAGCAGTTCACTCAATAATTCAGGCTGGTCTGGATCCTGGTCGGTGAGTTCCGCCCAACGCCGCTTAATAATCTCCATCGACCCAGGATCTGCTTGCAAGGAAAGGCGCAGTGAGCTGTGGGTGAACAGAGGTGGTTGGGCCCGCTGGGCAAACCAATCAGTATCGCAATTCGCCCAGCCGTCCGGGATCTGGACCACCCAGGGCACCGTGGCAAACTTCTCCAAGATGCAGCGGCTTTGCCAGCGGCCACTGCCGATTCCGTAGTAGAGAATTTTACCTTCCTGGACCAATCTCTCTAGACACTCCAGAATGGCTGGTTGAAGGTAATGCCCATGGCATTCGTGCAGTAAATAATAATCAATATGATCAGTTTTGAGGCGGAGTAGGCTTTTTCTAGTTGCTCGCGAATGGTTTCTGGCGTATAGGGAACTGGCGGCATGACGGTTTCTGCCGCCGGCCAGCTATTGGGGGGGCTGCCGGCCGTGGGGTCGGCCAAGTTTGCCGCCCCATGGCCGGGAGGCGGCAAACTTGGCCTTGGGGGCTTGACCCGATTCAAATAAGCCAGCAGTCGATCCTTTGACACCATTCTCCTGTTCACGACCCTGGCGATGGGTATCAGGGGGCGCAGCAGCGCCGGATAGGTCTTGGGAACCAGGCCGAATTTGGTAGTGATCGTCAGGGCTTCTCGCCGGGAGCGGGCAAACCTGCCAAGTAGGGATTCGGCTAACCCTTGGCCGTAGAGGGGAGCCGTATCAAAGTGGGTGATGCCCTCTTCAAAAGCCACGTCCAGCAGCCTCAGCCGGCCGGCTGAGGTGAGCGCTGAGCCCATGATGCCGGACGTGCCGAAACCGAATCGGGAGGGCGTTGGAGACGACACGGCTGGATTCAGGCCTTGCCGCGGGGGCCCCGGTCATCGCTGCCGGCATAGATGGCTTGGGTTCCCAGGTCGTCTTCGATGCGCAGCAGTTGGTTGTACTTGGCCACCCGGTCGCTGCGGCTGAGCGAACCGGTCTTGATCTGGCCGGCGCGGGTGGCCACCGCCAGGTCGGCAATGGTCACGTCTTCGGTTTCGCCGCTGCGGTGGCTGATGACACTGGTGTACCCGGCTCGCCCGGCAAGGTCGATCGCCTGCAGCGTTTCGGTGAGCGATCCGATTTGATTCACCTTGATCAGGATCGAATTGGCCACGCCCAGCTCTATGCCCTGGCGCAGGCGGGCCGTATTGGTGACGAACAGGTCGTCACCCACCAGTTGCACTGTCCGGCCGAGTTTTTGGGTGAGCAGGGCCCAACCTTCCCAGTCATCTTCCGCCACCCCGTCTTCGATCGAAACGATCGGGAAGCGACTGACCAGGTTGGCCAGTTGGTCGACCATTTCAGCGCTGCTGTAATCACCGCCCCCGAAGGCATAACGTCCGTCCTTGAAAAACTCAGTACTGGCCACATCCAGGGCCAGGGAGATTTGATCGCCGGGGCGGTAGCCAGCTTTCTCGATGGCCTGGACCAGCAGGTCGCCGGCGGCGGCGTTATCGGCCAGATCCGGGGCGAAGCCCCCTTCGTCGCCCACGGCCGTGGATAGACCTTGGTCCTTGAGCAGGCCTTTGAGGGTGTGGAACACCTCGGCGCCCCAGCGCAGGGCTTCGCGGAAACTGTTGGCCCCGTGGGGTACCAGCATGAATTCCTGAAAATCCATGTTGTTGGAGGCGTGGGCCCCGCCGTTGATGACGTTCATCAGGGGCACGGGCAGGAGATTGGCCATCGGTCCGCCCAGGTAGCGATATAGAGGTAATCCCAGGCCCCTGGCAGCTGCTTGGGCGTTGGCCAGGCTCACCGCCAGGATGGCGTTGGCGCCGAGGGCGGATTTGTTGTCACTGCCATCCAGTTCGACCATGGCCGCATCTACGGCGCCTTGATCGAGCGCAGATAGTCCACAGAGGGCAGGGGCGATGCGCTCCTCAATGTTTTCGACGGCCTGGCTGACCCCCTTGCCGAAGTAGCGGCGCCCATCGCCGTCGCGCAGTTCGTGGGCCTCATGGGCGCCGGTGCTGGCACCACTGGGCACAATCGCCCGTCCCGTGGAACCCCCTTCTAAGTAAACCTCGGCTTCCACCGTGGGGGTGCCGCGGGAATCAAGGACCTCGCGGGCCACGATCGAATCGATCACCAGGTCGAGGGAGTCGAGCACAAGTTCAAAGCTGTTGGCGGCGATCCTATGGGGCCCTATCGCTTCGGCATGTGTTCGTCGTGCCCGTCGGGGCCAACCGCTGGGGGGATTGGGGGGGATCCCCAGGGAGCCTGGCCCGCCGTTTCGGCAGGTTGTCTAGTCACAATGGGAACGAAGACTTCTGCTTCCCTCCCTGTCCCCTCGGCTGCCCCAGTGATGCGATTGCTTCATACCATGCTGCGCGTGGGCGATCTGGAACGATCTCTGCGCTTCTACACCGAGGTTCTGGGCATGGGCCTGCTGCGGCGCAAGGATTATCCCGAAGGCCGCTTCACCCTGGCCTTTGTGGGCTACGGCACCGAACGGGAAACCACCGTGCTGGAACTCACCCACAACTGGGATACGGCCGCCTACGACCTGGGCGAGGGCTACGGCCATATCGCCATCGGTGTGGCGGACATCGTGGCCACCTGCGGGGCCATCGCCGCCCGGGGCGGCAAGGTGGTGCGACCGCCTGGACCGATGAAGCACGGCAGCACCGTGATTGCCTTCGTGGAGGACCCCGATGGATACCGCATCGAACTGATTCAGACATCAGCTCCACCAACATCGCCCGCCCTGGCTTCCTGAGGTCAGTCTGCCCATGTCTGCCGAGTCCCCTTCGTTAAGTGCGCCACCGACCAGTCTCACCGCCGATCCGGAGCGTTTCAGTGACAGCGCCTGGGATCTGCTGATCGCCAGCCAGGACCAGGCCCGCCGCTGGCGCCATGGCTCGATGGACGTCGAGCACCTGCTTTTGGCCCTGCTCCTGGACCGGCGCTTCACGACCTGGAGTGAGTCCCTGCCCATTGATGAGGATCGTTTGTTGGATCGGCTGGAGGCGTTTTGCGCTGACCAGCCCCCCGGACGAGACGAGACCCTTTACATCGGTGAGGCCCTTGAGGAGTTGCTGGAAGAGGCGGATCGCCACAGGGCCCAGTGGGGAGAGCGCCGCCTGGAGGTGCCCCATCTGCTGATCGCCCTGGTGAACGACCCGCGGCTGGGCGCCCGTCTGTTGGCCCAGGAGGGTCTCAGCGAAGATCTCCTCGGGCGCCAATGGCGCCCCGCGGCCAAACAGGCAGCGGCTGCGGTGGCGGTCCCTCCCGCCCCTCCTGCCCGCCCTGGCGCGGGCTCCCCGTCGCAGGCAAGGGCCGAGCCCGAGAGCCTCCGGCTGCAACGGCTGGACGAGTCCGGGGAAGAGTTCGGCCCTGAGGCGGAGCGGGAGCCCTCGGCGCTGGAGCGCTATGGACGGGATCTCACCGCCGCCGCCCGGGCAGGCCTGCTGGATCCGGTGATCGGCCGTGACACCGAGATCCGCCGCTTGATCCAGGTACTCTCCCGGCGGGGCAAGAACAATCCTGTCTTGATCGGCGAGCCCGGGGTCGGTAAAACCGCTGTGGTCGAGTGGTTGGCCCAGCGCATTGTGGCCGGTGATGTGCCCGATTCCCTGTGGGGGGTGCGACTGGTGGCCCTGGATTTGGGGGCCCTGATCGCCGGGGCCAAGTTTCGCGGTCAGTTCGAAGAAAGGCTGCGCAGCGTGCTCAAGGAGGTGGCCCAGGCGGATGGGGCGGGCGGAGTCGTGCTCTTTCTCGACGAACTCCACACAATGGTTAGCGGCGAGCGCTCGGGCAGTGATGCGGCCGGCATCCTCAAGCCGGCCCTGGCCCGCGGTGATCTGCGCTGTATTGGCGCCACCACCCCCGAGGATTTCCGCCGCACCATTGAGAAGGACCCCGCCCTGGAGCGCCGTTTCCAGCAGGTGCTGATCCGCGAGCCGGACCGCGCCACCTGCCTGGAGATCCTGCGCGGGTTGCGGGAGCGCTATGAGCTGCACCATGGCGTCACGATTGCCGACGCGGCCCTGGTGGCGGCGGCCCGTTTGGCGGAGCGCTACATCTGCGATCGATGCCTGCCCGATTCCGCCATCGACCTGGTGGATGAGGCGGCGGCCCAACTGCGCATGCAGGTGACCTCCAAGCCGGAGATTGTTGAGGCGGCCGAAGCCGATCTGCGGCGCATTGAGCTAGCCCTGCTCGCCGCAGAGGCCGCTCCCATGGGGGAGAAAGGGGCCTTACAGGATCAGCGCCGCCAGGCCCAGGGGGCCTTGGAGGCTTTGCAGCGCCGCTGGGACGTCGAGAAGGAGCGGTTGGTGGAATTGAGGCTGTTGCTGCAGGAGGACGAAAGCCTGCGCCAGGCCATCGCTGAGGCCGAGCGGGATGGGGATTTGGAGGGCGCGGCGCGCTTGCGTTTTGACCAGCTCTACGTTCTGCAGCAAAGGCGCCAGACCCTCGAACAGGAGCTGCAGCAAGACCCCATGCTGCGGGAGCAGGTGGAGGAATGGGATATCGCCGATGTGGTGGCCCGTTGGACCGGCATTCCGGTGCAGCGCCTGCTGGCCGGCGAGCGTCAGAAACTGTTGGAAATGGAAAGTCGTCTCAGCGAAAGGGTGGTGGGGCAGCCCGAGGCTGTGGCCGCCGTGGCCGCAGCGATCCGAAGGGCCCGGGCCGGGATGCAGGCTCCGACCCGCCCGGTGGGTTCCTTTCTGTTTCTCGGGCCCACGGGGGTCGGCAAGACCGAACTGGCCAAGGCCCTTGCCGCCGCCCTCTTCGATGAGGAAGAGGCCTTGGTGCGCCTTGATATGAGCGAATTCATGGAACGCAACGCCGTGGCCCGCCTGGTGGGGGCACCGCCGGGTTACGTGGGCTACGAGGAGGGGGGCCAGCTGACGGAGGCGGTGCGGCGCCGGCCCTACGCGGTGCTGCTGCTCGACGAGGTGGAGAAGGCTCACCCGGATGTCTTCAACCTGTTGCTGCAGGTGCTTGACGATGGACGCTTGACCGATTCCCAGGGGCGCACCGTGGATTTTCGCCACACCGTGGTGCTGATGACCAGCAATCTGGCCAGCCGCGCAATTTTGGAGAGCGCCAAACGCCATGCGGAGTTGGGCGACGGGGATCCATCGGCCCAGGCCTCCGCCGATGCCGAACTCGATCGGGCTGTGGAAGAGGCCCTCTCCCGCCAGTTCCGCCCCGAATTTCTTAACCGAATTGATGAGGTCATCCGCTTCCGTCCTTTGGCTCGCGCCGATCTGCAACGGATCGTGCGCTTGCAGATCAAGGAGCTGGAGGTCTTGCTGGCTGAACAGCAGCTGCAATTGCAGGTGGAGGAGCCCGTGGTGGCGCTCTTGGCCCAGCAGGGTTACGAGCCCGAATACGGGGCGCGGCCCTTGCGGCGGGTGCTGCGGCGTCGCATCGAGAATCCCCTGGCCACCGCCTTGCTCGAAGACCAGTTTCGGGGTGCCTGGGGAGTGAGGGTGCAATGCGCGGACGCCCCCGCCGGTACGGCAGACACCGGGCTGAAATTTGTACCCCTGCGGGAGACTTTCCACCTTGCCGCCAAGGCCCCGGAGGGCGTCCAGTAGGGTGAACCTTTGTCGAGGTCGATCAAGCCCTCGTCGCGCCTCCCTCCATCCGTGGCTACGCCACGTGCCCAGTGGCTCAGATCACCCCAACTACCACCAGCCAGAGCACACCCGAGCGGCCGGAGGGCCCAGGCCCCATGCCTCCGCTCGGCGAATCCGCCGCTGCCGGTACGGATGAGCCCGATGCCATTGCGGCTGAAGGCAATGGCTTTCTGGCCCAGACGCTGGCCGAGCTGCGCAAGGTGGTCTGGCCCAGCCGCCAGCAGCTGTTCAGCGAATCCGTGGCCGTGATCCTGATGGTGGCCCTTTCGGCGGCGGCCATCGCCGCTGTTGATCGCTTTTTCCACTGGGCGTCCAGCCAGGTGTTCCGTTGATGACCGTGCCCGTGACTTCCTTATCGACCAACGAGCTGGATAACCCTGAGGAGCTGGAAGCGCCGGGGTCCGAGCCTTTCGACGCGACCCTTGAGGCCGACCCTGTCGACGAGGCCGCCGAGCACCCGCTCCTGGCCCTGGAGGTCCCAGCGACCGTCCTGGCTGGGGAGGCCGTAACGCCTCCGGTGCTCGAAGGGACCGAGGTGATCGAGACGCCCCAGGTGGCCCGTTGGTTTGCGGTCCAGGTGGCCTCAAGCTGTGAGAAAAAGGTCAAAGCCACCCTGGAACAGCGGGCCGTCACCCTGGGTGTCGACAACCGCATCCTGGAGATCGAGATTCCCCAGACCCCAGGGGTCAAGTTGAAGAAGGACGGCAGTCGCCAGTCCATCGAGGAGAAGGTGTTTCCGGGCTACGTGCTCGTACGCATGATTTTGGATGAGGACACGATGATGGCGGTGCGCAGTACGCCCAATGTCATCAATTTCGTCGGCCAGGAGGAAAGGCGCGCCACCGGCAAGACCCGCGGCCACATCCGCCCCAGGCCCCTGAGCCGTCAGGAGGTGGACCGCATCTTCAAGCGGGCTGCCGAGAAGAAACCTGTCGTCAAGGTCGATATCAGTGAGGGCGACCAGATCCTCGTCATTGCGGGTCCCTTCAAGGACTTCCAGGGCGAGGTGATTGAGGTGTCTGGCGAACGCAACAAGCTCAAAGCCCTCCTGTCCATTTTCGGCCGAGAAACACCGGTCGAACTCGAGTTCTCCCAGATCAGTAAACAGAACTGATCCCGCACCGGGGTCGCCTCCCTGCGGAGGGCGGCCCCTGTGGCCTGACAGCCACCCGTGCGCCAGACCCCCCCCGGTCCGGCGATCCGCAGCGCTCCCTTCGGGGAGTGGTTTCCTCTCTCCCCTCGCGGGAGAACCGTCCCCTCTCCCTTCAGGGAAGTTCCGTCAGACGTCGAGCCGATGGCCAAGAAAGTCGTAGCCGTGATCAAGCTGGCCCTCCAGGCCGGCAAAGCCAACCCTGCGCCGCCGGTGGGCCCCGCCCTCGGTCAGCACGGGGTCAACATCATGGCGTT